>CANQVI010000029.1 GCA_947627255.1 uncultured Clostridia bacterium
AATTCTTCAATTATCATAGCAAGTTCTTTTTTGTATTCTTTTGTTTCATTCATATACATAAATACACTTAAAAATGGTGCTTGACCATTAGTATTAGTCATAGAGTTTACTTGATAGTTAAATGTTTGAACACCGTCTTCTACTTCTTTTCTTGTATCTTCCCAAGCAAATTTCTCACATTCTTCTTTACTTAGTTTTCTTGCTTCATATTTTTTATAATATTTTTCATAACTGCTTCTTACAAATGGTGCTAAATGTGTAAGTGAAACTGTTGCTCCACCATAGCTTGAAGAAGTAACAGCTAATATAATTTGTGTTGCTATTGTAGCTGCTGTAATAAATCTATGTGGTTTTTCAATCATAACACCATTTATTACAGTACCATTTTGTAGCATATCATCTAAGTTAATTAACTCACAATTGTGTAGAGCATTTTGTGCAAAGTAATCTGCATCATGGAAATGAATTATACCTTCGTCATGCGCTTTTACTATATCTTCTGGTAGTAAAAATCTTCTAGTTATATCTGTACTTGTTATACCAGCAAGATAATCTCTTTGTGTAGTTACAATTTGAGCATTTTTATTTGAGTTTTCACTATTCCAATACTCATTTTCTCCTTCGATTAATTCTTTAATAGTTTGATCTGTTGTATTTGCTTTTCTTACAAGTTCTCTTGTATAACGATATGTAATATACTTTTTGGCTAGTTGATATTTATCAAACTCCATTAACTTTTCTTCGATTATATCTTGTATATCTTCAACTAATATTCTCTTTTTATTTAAGTCTTCGATATATTGTATTATCTCTTTTATCTCTTGTTCTGTGGCTTTTTCTTTGCCTCTTACTTCATTATTTGCTTTTTTTATAGCAACTTCAATTTTCATTGGATCATAATCTACTATATGACCATCTCTTTTTACAATCTTCATTTTACACACCCTCTACTTTCCAGTAGAAAAAATACATCATTCTTTCTACTACAATAATTATACAAATAACTTTATAAATTTTAAAAGGTGCAATTGCAACTTTTTTCAATTTATGCTAAAATATCTTCAAGGTGATAATATGGTTTCTCCATTTCAAAATATTTCAGAGTCCCAAAAACATAAACTTTTCAGGCTTTTGGGGACACATATATTTACTTTTACAAAAAATCAAGAGATTTTACAAACAATAAAAGGCGAAAATGTAATTTGTATACTCTTAAATGGTCGTGCAAGCATAGTAAATATCGACTATAACGGGGAAGAAACACTTGTTGAAGAACTTTTTGAAAATAGTGTTTTTGGAAATAGCATTTCTACTATTGCAAGTACAGACTGTCAGATTAGAGCCGTTGAAAATACTAGCGTTCTGGTAATTGATTACAATAATTTAATAAATATAAGTTATATTGGTTACAATTATTACAATAATTTTATAATTAATCTTTTTGATATTATTCATACAAAAATTAGAGAGAAAAATGATAGAATAAAAATTCTAACTCAAAAAACAATAAGAGATAAATTACTTGAATATTTTAAAGCAGAATATATGAAAACTCGTTCAAAAAATATATATTTACAGCTAAGTTTAAAGGAACTTGCAGACTATTTGGCTATAAATCGTTCTGCAATGTTTAGAGAACTTAGATATTTAAAAGATGAGAACTTTATAAAAATTGAAGGAAGAAGAATAACTTTACTTTATACACCTCAAGTTTAGTACATTAAAATAGCAAGTGAAACTAAGCCACTTGCTATTTTTTATGCATTTTAATTATAATAAATTATCTCTTTTTTTAGAGATTTTGCAAACTCTATTTCTTTTTTAGTACTATCACCAATATATCCATCTATATTTAAAACTAATATAGCATCAGATAATTTTATTCTTTCAAGATGCATAACTTTCATGGTTTTTATATCATCTTTAGAATACTCACTAATATTTTTTGTAGGATATATAGGCGTAAGCACACAATTGCCCTTTTTAGTATATTCTTCTGCTACTTTCATCATTTCTTTTTGATATTTCATACTGCCACATATAGTTATTATTTTCATACTACGCTACTCTCCTATTTTATGTTTTTATTTCTAATATAATCTCCTTCAAATTCGTTTTCTAATATATCCATATGTAGTTTATCATAATACTTACCATTTAAGAATATTTGCTCTCTACTGCATCCTGTATCTTTAAATCCACATTTTAAGTAGCACTTATGAGCTCTTTCGTTTACAGAAAGTAAATCTAATCTTATACTATGTAAGTTAAGATATCTAAAGCCATATTCTTGTATTAGTTTTATTGCCTCAGCACCATATCCATTGCTTCTATAATCTTTATCTCCAATAAATATTCCTAAAACAGCACTTCTTTCAACATAATTAAAGTTTTCTAAACTTACTGTTCCAATAAGTTTATCACTATTAATTTCAACTATATCAAAAAGCCTATTATTAGTGTCTTTTGCACTATTTTCAAGCCATTCTTTTTCATTAGATAGGCTATTTAATTGCCATGTTCTTCCTATATAATCTGTAACCTCAAAATCATTCATCCATTCTGCATATTTTTCTATTGCCTCAGCTGATGCACTTTTGGGAGATAAATATATTCTGTCTCCTAATAATTTTTTAAAATGCTCCATAATTTTTCCTCCTTAATTTTATGTTATTATACTATAAAAGCAAGTGCTTTTCAATTAGCACTTGCTGTATTAATAATTAATTTATAGTTTTATTTTAAATTCTATAATAGAGCTTTCATCTTTTCCTATTTTTTCTACTATAATACTATCAATTATAGTTTCAAATTCTTCATTTAATTCTATTTTTTCATTAAAGTCATCTGTATTTCCAAGAGTTATATGAGGCTCATAATTATATTTTTTAATATCTATATCTTTTAATATGTTTTTATAAATTCTGTCATGTATTTCATAAATTTTATCTTTGCCTTCAATAATATTTAAAAATATATAATAGCTATTTATTCTTTCATCCTTTCTTAAAGATATACCCTTACACTTTACTTTAAATGGTTTAATATTCTTTAAAATAGCTAATAACTGTTCTTTTAAATCATCATTAGAAATATCGTTTTTAAAAGGAAATGCTAATGTGATATGTGGTGGTAATATTCCATATAGTTCATCATATTTTTCTCTTATTTTTTCAATTTCTAAAACATTTTCAAATTTTGGAAATATTAATATATCTCTTTTTCCTTTATTTATATAGTTCATATAATCACTCCATATTGTTAATAACCTATTAAATTTATATAGTTTATTTCATATTGTTAAAGTATTTATAATCTTATCCTTTAAAGCAAACAAAGCAAATTTTATCCCAAAAAATTATTATTTATTTAACTCATATAAATTGTAATTTGTATAATTCTATTCAACTGCTCCTGCTATACATTTATTAAACATATACATTTCTATACTTGCTATTTTCTTTTCATCATTGTTAGTATATCCATATTTAACAATAGTTCTATATCCTACTCCCTTATATTCAATTAAGCCTGTTTCTTCATACTTACTAATATTAAATATAGGTTCTCTAAAACTATTTACTCTGTTCATATCTACTGATAATATAACACAATATAGAGTTACTATAACTATTACAATAGATAATACAATTTTTAGAGTTTTTTTACAAAATTTAATTACCAAAAGCATTGCGAACAGTAATATTATAAAAATCATAATATTTTCCTCCCAAAAAACAAATTTACTATTTTTCTGGTAAAATTTTATCTATATCTGCATTACAGGAAGATATTATTATAGCTTTAATATTATTTAGATTAAGTTTATTAAGCCTCAAATTAGCTTCTTTTATTGAACATACTCTTATTTCCATAATATTTTCCTTTAATTGTTAATAGAAATTCTAATTTTCAGATAATAATTTAATTAGTCTTGTATTTTTATATATTTTTTCCCTACCAATTTTTTCTGATTCTAATAATCCCACTTCTTCTAGTTTATTTAAATATGAAGTGGCTGTAATTCTTGTAACTGAGCAAGCTTTTTCTACATATGATATTTTTGTATATACTTCATAAAATAAACTTTCCAATAATTTTTTAGAATATATTTTTGGAAGTTTGCTCATAAATTCTTCTTTATAAGTTCTCATCTCATTTTGTACTTTTTCAATCAGCTTAATTGTTTCTTTGGATGTAATTTCAACACCTTTTAAAATATATAAAATCCATCCTTCATAATTATTCTTTTCTCTTACTTCCTTAAATAATTTATAATATTCTTGCTTTGTTTCATTTATATATTTACTTAAATATAAAATAGGACTATCAATGAGATTATTTAAAACCAAATACAATATATTTAATATTCTTCCTGTTCTTCCATTTCCATCATAAAAAGGATGAATGCTTTCAAATTGATAATGTATCAAGCACATTTTAATTAATGGATCTATATTATCATTACTATTTATAAAGTTTTCTAAATTTTTCAAGTATTCACGTATATCTTTCTCATTTTGTGGTGGAGTATAAATTGTTTCTCCAGTTAAGGAATTTTTAAGTTCAGTTCCTGGTAATTTTCTTATTCCTGCATTATTATGCTCTATTATTCCTTGTATTTTTACTATAGTATTTGTGCTTATGAAACCATCTTTTTTTATTTGTTCATAACCACTCCATATTGCATTTCTATAATCTACAACTTCTTTGGCATTTTCTTCTTTATATCCACTTTCAGTTAATACCTTATATATATCATCATGTGTTGTAACAATATTTTCAATTGCACTGCTATCTTTTGCTTCATTTATTGTAACAGCATTTATTAAAATATGCATATTAGGAATCGTATTAGCATATCCTTTAAGTTCAGCTAATGCCCTTGAAGAAATTGTTAACTGTTCTAAAATCTTTTCAGTTTTTAAATTTATATCTTTATATAGTAACATCTCTAAATTCATTTTTTCATACCTCCATATATATAAAATATCATTTTATTTATATATTTTCAATAAAAATGTATAAAAAATTAAAAAAATTATACATATCTTAAAAATATGTATAATTTTTTATATAGATAAACTCAAAACTAAAGCATAGTATTAAAAATGTAATCTATTATAATTTTTTATTATTTTTTGATTATAAATGAATATACCATAATTTTAATTAGTGATTTAACAAAATGTATTGGTTCTATTACAACTTCAATAAATGACATAATAACACAACAGGCAATAACTAAAAAAATTATGCTTAATATTTCCTTACTATATTTTTTCATACACAATCTCACACAACTTACTGTTTATCTAATTAAAGTATAACAGTAAGTAATTGTAAATAATCACTTGCTTATATAAATTGTAATTTATGTTACTTTTTACTTGGCAAATCTTTGCAAGTTTCAATAATAATTTCTTTTAATTTTTCTTTGTTATCTACTTCATCAACTAAATACATAGGTTTAGCACTCTCATAAGGTATTTGTTCTTGCATATTATATTTTTTGTTGTTATTTACTATCTTCACAAGTAACCTATTATCATATATTCCACCAAATAAGATATTATTGTAATAAAGTAAGTATTCTCCCATCATTGCTTTACAAGTAATATTATCTAATAGATTTAATTGTTCTAATACAAAATCTCTATAATCTTTTGTTGTAGCCATTATATCAACTCACTTTCAAATTACTATTTATTTAACTCATAAGTAATGAAATTTATATTTATTTTTTATACTTATACTTCACAACAAATTTATCAATCTATTTATATGTACTTTTTTATAATATCATATACTTTATCAGTATGAATTATATAGCTTCCATGATTTTCATTTTTTACTATTTCAAGCGTACTATTTTTTATACTATTTGAAATTAGTTTAGTATGTTCTATCTTAACTACATCTTTTTCTCCTGCCAAAACATGAACTGGTATTGTAATTTTTTGCAAATCTTCTATCGGAATATTAGGCTCATCTAACATCATTTTTATATACTTGCTTCTAGTAAAAAAGTAGTATAATTTAGTCAACATAGTATCTAATTTTGTAAAAGCATTTGGAGTAATATTTGCTCCACTTATTATTAAATTAGATAATAAGTTTGGCTCTTTAATAGCTACTAATAATCCTATAATTCCTCCATCACTAAATCCATATAATATTGGCTTTTCAATATTAAGCTTCTTTATAAATTGAATTACATCGTCACACATTAGATTATATGATATTGTTTTTGTGTCTTCACTTTTTCCATGACATCTACTATCAATAGCATAAACTTGATAATCATCTTTTAACTTTTCTATTAATTTATCAAATATTTCATGTGACTCTTGATTTCCATGTATTAAAATAATAGGAGTTCCCATTCCATATTTTTCATAATATAGTTCAATATTGTTAACCTTAACTTTCATTTTTCCACCTACAATTTCTATTTATCTAATAAAAGTATATCAAAAAAGCAAGTGATTTTCAATTATCACTTACTTATTAAAATTATATTTTATGTCCATAAACTAGTTCACTCATTAGATTATGAACAGAAACAATTTCTTTTATTTTATCTACATTACTTCCACAAAATATAAGTGCCTCTTTCATATTTCCTTTTACTGCGTTTATTAATGCTTTTGTTATACAATATGGTGTATTTTGAACATTACAAGTTTTAATACAATTATAGCATTTTGTAATTTTGCTTTTTTCACTTTCTGCCTTTTGAATAAATTCATTATTTATTGCTCTGCCAGGCATCCCTACTGGACTTTTTATAATCTTTATATCTTTTGATTTAGCATTTATATATGCTTGTTTAAAATTATCTGAAGCATCACATTCATAAGTTGCAACAAAACGAGTTGCCATTTGAACTCCAGAAGCACCTAAATCTAAAAATTTCTTAATATCTTTATTATCCCAAATTCCACCTGCTGAAATCACAGGTATTTGTTTTCCAGTTTCTTTTTCAACATCTTTTATATATTTTACTACATCTACTGTTATGTCTTCCAGTCTAGGTTTATTTTCTTCTTTTAATTCTTCTGCTTTAAAGCCTAGATGTCCTCCTGCTTCTGGTCCCTCAATTACAATCATATCTGGTGTATAATCATATTTTGTCTTCCAATGCTTTACAATTAGTTGACAACATCTTAAAGAAGATACAATCGGTGCAATTTTTGTATTTGTTCCTTTTACATACTCTGGTAAATCTTTAGGTATTCCTGCTCCAGATATAATTAAATCTATTTTTTGTCTTACACATTCTTTTACTATATCACTATAATTTTTTAAAGCAACCATAATGTTAACTCCAAGAATTTTATCATCTCCTGCAATTTCTCTTGCTTTTTTTATTTCTTTTCCTATTGCACGTAAATTTGCTTCTTGTGGATTTTCGTCAAAATCTTTTTCTTGATAACCAATATCCGCTGTTGAAATTATGCCAATTCCACCTTCTTTACTCACAGTTCCAGCTAATTTATGTAATGATACACCAACTCCCATACCGCCTTGAATAATTGGATATTTTGATTCTTTGTTTCCTAATTTTATACCTTTCATAGTTTTCCCCCTAACATAGTTTACTTCACTAGATTATACTATTTGCTATGCTTTGTCAATTGGCTTGACTGGTCAGTATAAAAGTACTATTATAATACAAAATATTAGTTAGAAAAACAAATAGATAATTATTCTTAATAGCATTTTTTATAAATTATAATTTGCGTTTTAGTGACTTACAGTATTAACAGGATTTGAATCAATATTTTCAACTGTAAAATTAAAGTCTGCTCTATTTGTAACACTTTTTTCAATTACTTTATATACAACAAATACACTAATAACTACCAATACTGCAATTAAAATTCCAATAATTATCTTCTTGTTTTTATTCATTTTTTCCACCTCCAATTACTATTTATCTAATCAAAGTATATCAAAAAAGCAAGTAATTTTCAATTATCACTTGCTTTTATAAATTATAATTTACTATTTAGTTAACACTTTTTTGTTCCAACTTCTCTTATTACATTTTGGACATTTTAAATATCTAGTAGTTCCATAGTGCATTGCAAAATATACTTGTGAATATTTAGGAATATATTTATTATGACATATCTTACATTCATAATATCCTGTTTCTGTTTCGATTTTTAAAGCGAACGAAACCCCTATTATAAGTATTAAAAATGCTAGTGCAAACAATATAACTTTAGCAATAACATTTTCAACTGCAAATGATAATGTAAAAACTAAAATTAAAAATGTTATACTAGATATGCAACCTATTACCATCTCATACATCATCATTTTTTTATTTTGTGCTTCTTCTTTTTTTGCCATTTCTAATAAGTTTTCTTCTGCTTTTTCATTATAATTTTCCACTTTAATTACCTCCCCACTTAATAGTTCATTTACACTAATACCAAGTTCATTACATAGTTCAAGCATTATAGAAGAATCTGGAATACCTTTACCAGTTTCCCATTTTGATATTGCCCTATCTGTAATATTTAATTTTTCTGCTAGTTGAAGTTGCGTTAAGTTTTTATTTTTTCTACACTGTGCAATAAACTTACCAATTTTTACTTGATCCACAAATTTACCTCCTTTAATATTATTGTAAAATCACTATATATAAAAGTAAACAAACTAATCGTTGAGTGAGGAAAACAACGATTAGTGGAGCTCTAGAAATTACTATTTATCTAATAAAATTTGTAAATGTAATTTTTTCTATTTCTGGTGGTTTAACACCTTTTTCCTTACCAGCCTCAATACATTTTAAATAATAAGCCATATTTTTACCAAGTATTCTCATTATTTGCATGCCTTCTTCATCTTTTCTTACTTCTTCTGGAGTACTTCCATGTACCATATTCCAATATCTTGAAGAAATTACTGGCATTTGAGTCATTGTATAGTATTTATTTAATTGTTCAAATGTAGCAGTAGTTCCTGCTCTTCTTGCTGATACTACTGTTGCTGCTGGTTTTAATCTAAATATCTCTGCATTTAAAAAAGTTGAGTAAAAAAGCCTATCCATAAAGGAAGTCATTGCTCCTGAAGCTGCAGCATAATGAACTGGTGTTCCAAAAATAAATCCATCTGCTTTTTCAGCCTTCTTTGCAAATTCATTAACCACATCATCAAATACACATCTTTTTATCTCAGAGCATTTATGACATGCAATACATCCAGATATAGGCTTTATTCCTATCCAAAATATTTCAGTTTCAATTCCTTCTTTATTAAGTTCTTTTGCAACTTCATTAAGTGCAGTATAAGTACATCCCTCTTTGTGTGGACTACCATTTACTAATAATACTTTCATAATTAACATCTCCCTCTTAAAAAAGTCATTCTTTTATCTACTATGACTAAAATAAAGGAGCAAATAATCTTAATACAGCCTGCCATAGAGATTTTACAAATCCAGCTTTAACATCTTTATCTTCAAGTTTTTGACAATCTTTAAATGTAGTGTCAAAATCATCATATATGTCTTTTATTGTTTCAACATTTTCCATATATATTCCATTTTCAAAGTGAAGATATAGACTCCTATAGTCCATATTTATTGTTCCTACTACAGCTCTAATATTATCAGATAAAAATACTTTTGAATGAACAAAGCCATTAGTATATTTATATATTTTAACGCCACTGTCATGTAATACTTTAAAAAATGATGTTGTCTGAGTATAAACAACCTTTTTATCTGGAATTCCAGGTACAATTATTCTTACATCAACACCTCTTTTGGCAGCTCTACAAAGAGAATTAACCATATCTGTATCAATTATTAAATAAGGTGTCATTATGTATAAATAAGTCTTTGCACTGTTTATCATGTTAATGTATACATCTTCACCAATTAAATCTTTGTGAAGTGGAGCTACACCATAAGGAATAACATATCCATTATTCTCGTTTTTATCTTCAAAATCATACTTAAACTTAGTTATATCATTATCTTCATTTCTGTTTGCATTCCACATTGTTAAAAACATAGCAGTTAAGTTCCATATAGCATCTCCTACAATCTTAATACCATTATCTTTCCATATGCCTAGTTTACTATTTACATTTATATATTCATCACTTAAATTAACGCCACCAGAGAATGCTACTTTTCCATCTATAATAGTCATTTTTCTATGGTCTCTATTATTCATGAATATACCTCTAAACGGACTTAACTTATTAAATGGAATACACTTAATTTTAAATTTTTCTAGTTCCTTTGCATAGTTTGTTGAGAGCATTGCAAGACTTCCCATATCATCATATAGTATCCTTACGTCTACACCTTGCTCTGCTTTTTCTTTTAGTATATCTAGTATGCCATTCCACATTTTTCCTTCATTTATAATGAAGTACTCCATAAATATAAACTTCTCAGCTTTTCTTAATTCTTTTAACAGTTCAGGGTAAAATTTTTCTCCAAAATTATAATATGTTATTTCGTTATTAGTACTTACAACAAAATTAGTTCTATTTGTTAAATACTTTATATTATCTAGATTACTATTATCTATCTCTTCCTTTACTTTTTCATCTTGTACTAGATACTTATCATACTTTTTCTCATATTCAAATATCTTTCTAAGTAATTTATTTTTAGAATAATTTCTACCTAGAGTAATTAGTAAGATGGTACCAAAAATCGGAAAAATTAAAATTAAAATAATCCATGGTAAATCATTAGAAAGTCTTGTACTCTCTTTTAACAGACCAAGAACAATCAAAATACTTGCTACACTATAAAGAATTGTAATTATTCCAAGATATTTGTAAAAAAACAATCTTATAATAATAGCAAAGCCAAATTGTAAACTAACACCAAGTAAAACCAACAAAGCCCTTTTTATTGCGTTTAACATATATATCTCTCCTTTATGATTTATTTTTTACATATATTATCATAAAAGTATATAATTAGCAATCTTGTTCTTCTTTTTTACTGTTCTAATTTTTCTGCTTTTTTAATTTCACTTCTTAGTAATATAGCTCCAGTTATAAATGCTAAATTATCTGCAATTACAGCACTCCAAAGCATAGTTACTACACTATTACTTAATTTTGCTATTATTATAATTGCTGGTACAAAAAATATAACATCTCTTGAAAGTGCAAGTATTGTAGATTTAAGACTTGAGCCCATTGATTGTAATAATATAGACATAGACTTAATTAGACATGTAAATACAATTCCACCTAAAAATATATTTAAGCAGTACTTAGCATACTCCATATATTCTACGGAATTTCCTTTTCCAAAAATATTTATAATTGCATGTGGAAATAGCTCAAATAATAAAAAGGCGAAAACTCCAACAATACAGTTAATTACTAATATATATCTAATAGTTTCTTTAACTCTCTTTATGTTTTTTGCACCCATATTGTATCCAATTATTGGCATACCACCAAGAGATACTCCAATTACTATAGAAACAACTATTCCAAATACTTTCATACATATCCCTATAACAGCAAGTGGTGTTACTACTCCATATGCTTCTCCTGTAGAAGCTATTGTATTATATCCATATTTTCCTACTAAGTTGTTTGCAACAGCAATTATAATTACTATAGCAAACTGAGTAATTAAAGATGCAAGTCCTAATGAAATTATTTGCTTACATATTTTCTTATCTAATTTTATTGCCTCTTTATCTAGCTTAAATGATTTTGCCTTTCTAAGATATAATACACTAGCTAAAAAAGTTAATATTTGACCTATTACTGTTGCTATTGCAGCACCCTTAACACTCATATTAAATACAAATATAAATATAGGATCTAAAATAATATTAGAAATAGCTCCAATTGCAGTAGCAAACATTGCATACTTAGGACTTCCGTCACTTCTTATACTTGCGTTTAAGCCCTGACCAATAATGTAAAAAGGTAGTCCATAACAAATTATTCTTAAATAATCTTTTGCAAAATTATAACATTCTACCTCATTTGGATTGGCTCCAAATATAGTTAGTATTTGATTTTTAAAAACAAGACCAATAATTGTTAATAAGCAAGCAAAAATACTTAAAAGCACAAGTCCATTTCCAATAGACTTATTTGTCTTTTCTTTTTCTTTAGCACCTAGTGCCAAATTAAATAGAGCAGCTGCTCCATCACCAACTAGCAGTGCAAAAGCAAGTGATATTACAGTAAAAGGATATACAATATTAGTTGCCGCGTTGCCAGCTGCACCAGCTGTACTCCATCCTATAAATATCTGGTCTACAATATTATATAGTGCTGCAACAATCATACTAATAACACAAGGCACTGCAAATTTTTTAATTAGTCTAGAAATTTTCTCTTTTTCTAAATCTAGATTTTCCATAACTATACCTCCATCAAATAGATTTTTGAGCAAAAAAATACGCAAGTCGTTATGCAATTGGACTTACGCATTTTTGCTACTCATTGATAATAATTTGACTCAGTATATTCTCACTCGTAATTTTTATTATAACACAAATTAAATTTTTTTGTAAGTTTTAAATTTAACTTTTAACTAAATTTCTGATTTTAATAACATCTATACTTTTAGATTTTACATGATAACCAGCACATATAATCATAGTCAAACACTTCTATTACCTTCTTTTTGAACTGTCGCAAATTTTGCGACAGTTCAATCATCTAATTTATCATATTCTTCATCAATAACAGGCTCTATGCATTCTCTAGTATTTTATCAAATCTATTTTGAAACTAAAAAGTTCATTACTAAATCAATTAAGACGTCTTTTTCTTTAGGGTTAGATTGTGCAATGAGTAAAGTAATTGCAACAAGTGTATTGTTATCAATTACTTGGCCTTGTTCATTATATAAGATGTTATAGAATTTTAAGAAATATATAAACAATGTTGCAGCTATTCTTTTATTTCCATCAATGAAAGTATGATTCTTAGTTATTAAATATAAGAAATTGGCTGCTTTTTCTTGAATAGTAGGATATAAGTCTTTTCCATCAAAAGATTGATAAATATTGCCTATTATAGATTTTAATCCTTCATCTTTTTCAAGGGCAAATAAATCACTATCATTTCCAAACCTAAGCTGCTTAACTATATTTTTACAATCTTCATAAGTGATTTTTTTATCATTTTTTGTTCCAATGGGTTTTGATATTCTTTTATGATCATAATCATCAAGTAAATTTAAAGCATTTGAGTAATTATTTATCACTTTAATTATTTCTTGAGCTTCTGTTCCTTTTAATTTAGTATCTATTCTTCCAGCAATATCTATTAACTTAATGGTTTTTTCAAGATATTCTAATCTTTTTTTATTAACAGAATAACCTTTAATCATATAATCTTTCAACACTTTAGTTGCCCACTTTCTAAAAATAACACCATTTTTAGATTTTACACGATAACCTACACTTATAATCATATCAAGATTATAATAGTCGATATTTCTTTTAACACTTCTATTACCTTCTTTTTGAACTGTCGCAAATTTTGCGACACTTGATTCATCTAATTCTTCTTTTAAAGCATTATTAATATGTTTAGCAATTGTTTTTATATCCCTGCCATATAATTTTGCTAATTGTTCTCTATTAAGCCACACAGTTTCATCTTTCATATTGACTTCCAGTTTAACGTCTTGATTTTCAAATAATATAATTTCGTTTTTCATTGATTATACCTTCCTTTCATTTGATTTATAAATGTATTATAAAGTAAGAACGTTTGTTCGTCAATAATTTTTTCAATTATTTTAGAATATTTTATTAGACACAAAAAACAAACCATGTAATTGGTTTGTTTTTTCAGTTTTCTAATCATCTAATTTATTATATTCTTCATCACTGACAGGCTCTAACCATTCGTTTGATGCATTTTCTCCTGGTATTTCCACAGCAATATGACTAAACCAAGAATCTTTTTTTGCGCCATGCCAATGTTTTACATTAGCAGGAATTACAACAATATCTCCTACTTTTAAGCTTTGTGCAGGTTTTCCTTCTTCTTGATACCAGCCTTCTCCTTCTACACAAATTAAAACTTGACCACCGCCATTAGTTGCTTTATGTACATGCCAATTATTTCTGCATCCAGGCTCAAAAGTTACATTTGCAAATCCTATTCCATTTTCTGTTTTAGCTATTGGTTTTAAGTATGAGTTTCCAATAAAATACTTTGCAAACTTTACATTTGGTTCTCCCATTCCAAAAGCTCCGCCATGAACTTCTTTAATGTTATCATCTGCGTATACTTCATTTATCATTGGAAAAGTGCTCCAAGCTTTTGGTCAACCTGTATAAAACGCAAGTTGTGTAACTATTTCAATTACTTCTTCTTTTTTTATTCCATGCTTTTTTCCCATTATTAAATGTGATTTTAATTGTGGAAACAAGCCTTGAGCCATTAAAGCTGAAATTGTTATCATACTTCTATCTCTTAATGATAGCTTATCCTCTCTACTCCAAATTTCTCCAAATAACACATCATCATTAAGTTCAGCAAATTTTGGTGCTAAACTTCCTAAATTATCTCTACCTGCTGTTTGTTTTTCCATAATTTTTTACTCCTTTCTTTTTATTATCATTATCTTTTCTAAAAAAAGCACCTTTAAAGAAATTTATACCAAAGAATAAAAATATAAGTATTGGTATAAATAATGAATAGCTTTTATTTGCTATACTATAATACGTAGCATAAGCTAAAAAACCAAAGAAATAAACAAAGAAACTTATACGATATATAGTTTTAAAAATATTAGCTATTTTTTCCTTATTTAATAGTATAAATATGTTCTCTATAAGTACAGCAATAGCACAAATTAAGAATGGACTAATAACTATTTTAATAAATAATCTGTTTTTTAGAGTAGCCCAAGCTAAAATATATATAGCAATTATAGCTGTAATTATTTTTCTTATACTAACTATATTCTTCATTTAACACCTCAGAAAATAAAAAATATTCCCTTTTCAACTAAACAATTAAATATTTTAAGTTAAAAAGGGAATTTGCTACTTTAGACTTTTTGTTTAGCTTTATTCATTGCCTTAGATATTAATATATAAATTCCATATACAATCCAAATTACAATAACAATAAAAAAGCTACCAGAGATAATAGCAAATACTATTACTGTTTTTAAAATTTCAGAGCCTAAAGATTCACTTGCACTTACAATACCTGATACATCAGTACCATCAACATATATTCCATTATCTAATTTATTTGTACTTTCTAAACTTTTTTCATTATTTGAAAAATCTATTGGTACATTAGATACAATTATTCCTAATATTATTCCTATTACAATTACTAAAATAGATACTATTGTAAGTATCTTTGTTATATTTACTTTTTGCATATAACACCTCTTTAACTTTTAATATTTTCTATATTATACATCAAAGAAAACAAATTAGCAATTTTACTCTTAATTTTTATACATATTTTTGATATTAACCATATATTGAAATAAATATATCATCTTTTAATGGATTATCAATATTTTCTGTTATTTTCTTTCTTAAATAATAAAAAAGTTCATTATATGTTTCAAGTATTACTTTTCCTTCTATATGATATACAAATAAATCGGCCCACATCTCTACATATTTTTTTCCAGAAGAGTATGATATGTCATTAGAATACATTCCAAATTCAGCAAAAAACAAATCGTCTTTATTAATTTCTTTATTTTCTATGCTCTCTATTAGTTCATCTTTTGGAGTCTTTCTTATCTTTTCTAATATATCTTTACTAAATTTTTCCTTTTTAAAATACTTACTTTCACTTTCTAATAAGTTAATAATATTATCTTTAAACACATCTTTTTTTAAATGTAAAATTAAATAATTTTTATACACTTCTGTATCATATAAATCAAGATTTATTTCCTTAGATAAAATTTCTTTTACTTGATCAACAGTATAAGAATACCCAAAAGACTTTTCTTGAGTTACTGTTGCATAAATTGTTGTTGCAACACCTATAACAATGCATTGACCCATAAATTTCACCTCCTTCCATAAGTAGTATATCATTCGAACATTTGTTTGTAAATATTTTAATCACAAATTTGTATACATTTTTTATTTCAAATATTACATATTATTTTTTTCGACAAAAAAATAAGGTCAAACGACCTTATTTTGCTATATTATTATTCTTTATTATATCTTTTATCTCCCCACCAATTTGGTATTAATTCTTTTAAGTGTACAACTTTTCTTGATTCGTAATCTGTAAGTATTTCCATGTCTCTGTTATCATAATTTAATTGCATAAAGAACTCTCTACAAGCACCACAAGGCATACCGCCATTTTTCTTTGGTGGTTCATTTCTAAATGCAATCATCCTTATTACTTTAGTTTCACCTGTATTCATATACATATTAAGAGCTGCAACTCTTTCCGCACAAAGATTCATTACACCACTTGCGCCTTCTATGCAAAATCCTGTAAATATTTTTCCACTTTCACTTTGAACTGCTGCAACTACATGATGTGCTGTTATAAATGGTGAAATTTCTTCTGGATGATAATCTTTTTTTGCTTTTTCATACATTTCTTCCCAAATATCCATATATTTTACCTCTAATTTATATTTTTTCAATTTCTTCCTTAGAAAGTTCTGTTATTCTTGATATTGTTTCAACATCTATCTTTTCAAGTATCATTTTTTTGGCAATATTTATCTTCTCGTTCTTTTTTCCTTCTCTTAAGCCCTCTTTTAAGCCATCTTCTTTTCCATCGCTATATCCTGTATTTCTTATGGCAATCTCATCTAGTATTGCTTTCTCTCT
>CANQVI010000030.1 GCA_947627255.1 uncultured Clostridia bacterium
AGTCCAAACACTCTCTAGCACTGTTTAAATATGCTCTAGATAAAGGACCAGCACCAAGCAAAATTCCACCAAAATATCTTACTATTACAATACACACATTAGTTATACTTTCTTTTTCTAAGAGCTCGTATATTGCTTTAGTACCAGTACCTTTAGGTTCTCCGTCATCTGAAAATCTTATATTTGCAACATTATTTTCTAAATACGAATATATATATACAACATGTCTTGCAGTTGGATTATCTTTTTTTATCTTTTCAATATAATCTAATGCTTCTTCTTCTTTTTCTATTTTAAATAAATAAGATAAAAATTTAGATTGCTTTTCTACAATTAATCCCTCTGCCATTTGGCCAAAATTGCCTCTAAAATCCATTTTATTTTCTAAAGAGTAATATTTCATTAGTTCTCCTTCTAATACATATTTTTATTATAACAAAAGCATTTAAAAATGTAAACATATGTAAAAGAAAAAAGTAAGGCTATTGTGCCTTACTTTGAATATTTGTCGTAGTTATATATTCTGGTCTTTTATGTTCTGTTACTACTTCTTTTGTAATAATACATTTTACAATATCTTTATTAGATGGTACTTCATACATAGAATCCATCATAACATTTTCCATAATTGCCCTTAAGCCTCTAGCTCCTGTCTTTCTTTCTACAGCATAATCTACAATGGCATTTAAAGCATCATCTTCTACTTCTAGTTCTACATTATCCATTTTAAATAGTTTTACATATTGTTTTAATAATGCATTCTTAGGTTTTGAAATTATATCTATTAATGCCTCTTTAGATAATTGATTTAAACTAGTTATAATTGGTAATCTACCTACAAGCTCAGGGATTAATCCAAATTTAACTATATCTTGTGGCTGAACTTGTGAAAAGATTTCTCCTACATCAATATCTTTTTTATTTTCAATTTTTGCTCCAAAGCCCATTGTTTTTGTATCAATTCTAGATTCAATTATTTTTTCAAGTCCATCAAAAGCACCACCACAAATAAATAAAATATTTGATGTGTCTATTTTTATGAACTCTTGTTGTGGATGTTTTCTTCCACCTTGTGGAGGAACATTTGCTACTGTTCCTTCAATTATTTTTAGAAGTGCTTGTTGTACTCCTTCACCACTAACATCTCTAGTTATAGATACATTTTCACTTTTTCTAGAAATTTTATCTAACTCATCAATGTATATAATACCTTTTTCTGCTTTTTTTACATCAAAATCTGCTGCTTGAATAAGTCTTAGTAAAATATTTTCTACATCTTCTCCAACATATCCAGCTTCTGTAAGTGTTGTTGCATCAGCTATTGCAAAAGGTACATGTAATATCTTTGCTAAAGTTTGAGCAAGTAATGTTTTTCCACATCCTGTTGGTCCAAGTAGTAGTATATTACTTTTTTGAATTTCTACATCATCTAGCTTATCCATATTTCTTATTCTTTTATAATGATTATATACAGATACAGATAATACTTTTTTAGCTTCATCTTGACCTATAACATATTCATCTAAAACATTTTTTATAGCTTCTGGTGATGGTAAATCATCAGTCGTAACTAATTCCTTAGAACCTATAAGTTCATTTGATGTGACAGCTTCGTCATCCATCATTATTTTATGGCAAATATCTACACATTCATCGCAAATGTATACATTGTTAGGTCCTTCGATAAGTTTATCTACTTCTTGTCTTAATCTACCACAAAAAGAGCAAAATATAGGTTTTTGGCTATAGTTACTATTATTAGAACCTTTATTTGCCATATTATTTATTCTCCTTACCTATATTATTTATATTATCCATTACTTCATCAATAAGTCCATACTCTTTAGCTTCTTGTGCTGTCATGTAATGATCTCTTTCAGTATCTTCTTGAATTCTTTCAATAGGTTGACCTGTTCTTTCACTTAAGATCTTATTAAGTTTTTCTCTTGTTTTTACCATATGTTCAGCATGGATTTTTATCTCTGTTGTTTGTCCAGAAATTCCGCCTCCACCAATTAATGGTTGATGTATAAGAATTTCAGAATTAGGAAGTGCATATCTTTTTCCTTTTGTTCCTGCTGCTAAAAGTACAGAGCCCATTGAAGCAGCCATACCAACACAAATAGTACATACATCTGATTTAATATATTGGATTGTATCATATATTGCCATACCATCTGTTATGCTTCCACCTGGTGTATTTATGTATAAGAATATATCTTTACCAGGATCTTCTGCATCTAAGAAAAGTAATTGAGCTACAACTACTGATGCTGAAGCACTATCTACTGGCTCAGATAAGAAAATAATTCTTTCTTTTAAAAGTCTTGAGAAAATATCGTATGATCTTTCTCCTTTACTTGTTTGTTCAATAACATATGGAACTAAACTATCTTTAATCATAACACTAACCTCCTAAATATATAATTATTTTTCTACTACATTATCTGTAATAATTTTTAATGTTTTTTCTTGAGCTAATTGCTCTTTCATATAATTTCTTGCATTTTCATTTTTTAATAATGAATCATCATCTTTGTTGCCATATTGAGCAGCTAATTCTTTTATTTTAGTATCAATTTCTTCATCTGAAACTTCTACTTTTTCTTCTTTAGATATAAATTCAAGTCCAAGATTTAATTTAATTCTCTTTTGAGCTTGATCTCTCATTTCTTTTTTGTAGTCTTCTAATGAAATACCAATGTATTGTAGATATTGGTCAATATTTAGACCTTGATATGATAGATTTGCATTCATTTCATCTACCATTTTATCTACTTCTGCATCAATCATTTCTTCAGGAATAGTTACTTCAACTTTTTCTATAAATTTATCTATTGCTTCTTGTTCTTTTTGAGCTTTTGCTTGTGCTTCTTTTTCAGCTTTTACTTTTTTATTTAAATCTTTTTTATAGTCTTCTAATGTATCAAATTCAGAAACATCTTTTGCAAATTCATCATCTATTTCAGGTAGTATTTTTTCTTTTATTTCATGTAATACTACTTTAAATGTTGCATCTTTTCCTGCTAATTCTTTAGCATGATATTCTTCTGGGAATTTAACGTTTACATCTCTTTCTTCATCTTTTTTCATTCCAACCATTTGGTCTTCAAAACCTGGAATGAATTGACCTGAGCCTATAGTAAGTTCAAAGTTTTCGCCTTTTCCACCTTCAAAAGCTACACCATCAACAAATCCTTCGAAATCTATTACTGAAATGTCTCCATTTTTTAATGCTCTATCTTCTACAGTTACAATTCTTGCATTCTTTTCTCTTACTTTTTCAATTTCTGCATCTACATCTTTCTTTGTAACTCTTACACTTGCTTTTTTAACTTCTATTCCTTTGTAGTCTTTAACTTTTGCTTCTGGTTTAACGCATACATTAACAACAAATATAAAATCTTTATCTTTTCCAATTTGTTTTATATCTAATTCTGGTCTAGATACTACTTCAAGTTCTTTTTCAATTACAGCATTTCTATATGCATCATCTACTGTATTTTCAATAACAAACTCATATAAAACGCCTTCTCCATAAGTTTGTTCAACTACAGCTCTTGGTACCATTCCAGCTCTAAAACCAGGAACTTTAAATTTCTTAGCATTTTGTCTATATGCCTTTTCTAATTCTTCGTTAAATTGTTCTTTACTCATTGTAAATTCAATTTCTACTTTTGAGTTTTCTTTTTTCTCAACTTTTACATTCATTTTAATTCCTCCAACATAACATATTTTTAACTTCTTTATTATATCATAAAATATATTTTTTTCAACCCCTTTTGTAATAATATCCTACTACATTATATACATAAATTTTGATTTTATAATAATTTTTAAATATGTAATTCACATATAATATATTTTATAAGTAAAAGAATATAAAAAAATAGAAGTTGCCTTCTATTTTTTATTATCTGCAAGATAATCTTCTATTACTTTATACATCCAACCAGAAGAGCCAGTATACCAAGTCCAGCCACCTCTTCCAGGATGCTCACTATTTGAATATATATCCGCAGCTACAACATATGGCTCTACCATATATATATCTGCTTTTTCTTTAGTATCAGAATGATATATAGGATTTATTAGCTTTAATATTTCTTCACCACTTTTATAATCATTCATTTCAAAATATGCTTTTGCAAACCATACCGCAGCATGTGTATATTGTCCACCATTTTCTCTTATACCAGGTACATATGCTCTTATATATCCTGGATTATTCTTCTCATTGTTATTAAATGCTGGATATAATAATTTAACTATAGCTAATTTTCTGTCTACTAAATATTTAGATGCAGTTTCCAAGCAAGTTTTCAGTTTTTCTTGAACATCTTTATATTTTTTCATAGAAATTACAGCCCATGCTTGAGATATTAAATCTACCTTACATTCTTTATTTGCATAAGCACCTAATATTTCTCCATTTTCAAAAAATGCTCTAACAAAATGGTCAGTGTCCCATGCATTTTCTAATACACTCTTTTTAAATTCATTTACTCTTCTTTCATAGTTTTCTGCAAGTTGGTAGTCTGATTTCATATTAGCTAGATATGTAAATTTATCTAATACATTCATCATAAAAAATGTAAGCCAAACAGATTCACCTCTAATATTACTAAAGCCATCATTCCAATCTCCATCACCAATTTTTAGTAATCCATTGTTTTCATTTATTCTGCTAAGTCCATAGTTAATAGCTTTTTTAGCATGTTCATATACTGTATCGTACTTATCTATGTTTCTGTAAACATCATATACTTCTCTTTTATCATTCATAGGTTTATCTTCTATATATGGTGTTTTTTCATCTAAAACAGAAATATCTCCTGTTCTTGTAACATATTCTGCAAGTACATATGGAAGCCATAAATAGTCATCACTAAAATATGTTCTTATACCAGCACCACTATGTTCATGCCACCAGTGTAAAACATCGCCTTTTTCAAATTGTTTACTAGCATTTAGTACAATTTGTTGTCTAGTTTTCTCAGGCCATGTGCTAATTAATGCCAAAGTATCTTGTAGTTGATCTCTATATCCTATAGCTCCACCAGATTGATAAAATCCTGATCTTGCAAATAGTCTACATACAATAGTCTGATATAGAAGCCAACCATTTGCCATTATATTCATATACTCGTCTCCAAGTTTCATGTTTTTAACGACAAGTTTTCTCCAATAATTTACAGTATTATTAAATTCTCTTGTTATTGAGTCCACACTCTCTAGATTTTGTTGTACTTTTTTAATTGTATCTACATTTTCAGTACATCCAAGTATTATTGTAAATTCTGCTTCCTCAGATTTTTCAAGTTCTACTTCTACACTTACAGAATATTCTTTTGCATCATAATATACTTGACACTCTTTACTTTTTCCTACTACAGTAATATATGCAATACAATTAGAAAATTCTAGACTATATGGATTTTTTATCTCAAGTCCATTATCTATTTTTTTGCATAGAATATAATTTCTGTTTACATCTTTTACAACGCCCATAACAGCATCAATACTATATGATATTTTTACATTTTTATTTTCTTTTGAATTATTTTGCAATATAACACGTTGTAATTTTATATCCTCATATGTTGAAACAAATATATCTAATTCTTTTTTTACATCTTCATCATCTTGTAGTATTTTAGTGTATCCAAAACCACAAATCATATTATAATTTTTATCATATATACCTTCAAAATTTTCGCCTTGTTTAAAACTAATCCAATCATTGCACCAATTAGATATTTTAAATCCTTGCGAATTTTTATAATATGAGTATACAGTACCATAGCTAGAAACTATAGTACCGAAATGCTCATTTGCCATTACATTACACCATGGAACTGGTGTTTTTGTATTTAATATATGATACTCATCACCTTTTTCATTAAAGCCTCCATACATATTAAAAGCTTTAAGATTTAGTGCATCTTTATCCATATTTTCATATACCTCCTTTTACATATTTCTTATAGCTATTCTTGTTTTTCTTCTTCATTTTCTTGTCTTTCGTTATTTACATACAAGAAATCACTTATATCATTTATATTTCTTCTTGATAAGAAAGATAGTAATGCAATTTCTTGTTTTGATAAGCTATTAAGATTTAATACGTAAATATTACCTCTTGTATAGTCCATATATACAGCTCTATCTAATCTTTGTCTTACATATGTGTATATAGGTCCATTTTCTTTTATTTTTTCATCTATTATTACAACTATGTCTAAATCTATTTTTCTATTTTTTACATAATCCATAAATTTAATTACTTCTGTAATTATTCCTGCATCTTTTATACTATTTATAATTACAAGAATTATTGGTAAATCTCCAGATATAGAATATTTCCATAATAGTGATTGATTTAATGTTTCATCCCATAAAGCATCATTATCTGATTGAACTTTAGTATTAAATAAAACATCCTTTAATAAATTATTATATATTTCTGCTTTAGTAGGTTCAAGATTTAAATATCTAGCAATTACAGTATTTAATTCTGCTGTTAATTTAAATTGACTTTCTATTCCCTTTTCATCTAAGCTAACTACTGCATTAGATATTTTATACTTAGTATCTGATGCACCAACTATATAATAAAACTCTTGTCTTTCATATGGATCTAATATTATTTTTCCTCTAAATGACAATACAGGCCATAATGGATATCTTGTTATTTCTCCATTATATGCATCTAAGTCATTGTCATATAATTTTTTCTTTTCTGTTTCAAAATCTTTATCTAAACTTACTCCTATAAGTTTAGCAAATACATATAAGTCACTTTCTTCATCACTTCTTTTTCTCTTACTTGCAACCAATGTATCTAATTCTTCATCATAGTATGTCTCTATTTGTAAATTACTAAATGAAGGATGAACTAAATTTGTCATATAATCTGTCATAGCAGGTTCTATATATGTATTTATTAATATTTCGTGTCTTTCATTTGTAGTATTGTATAAACTAATTTTTCTAAGTTCCACATTATATTCTTGTGATACGCATATATCTGTTGTAACTTCAATTTCACTAGTTGAAATATTACATTCTACTTTATTTAAAGCACTTACCCATTTACAAAATTCAGTATCTTTATTGTATTTACTATGTATATTACAATCTGATGTAGATAACATCTTTGAAGAAGTAAGGTCAGTAATATATACATAGTTTCCTGTATTATCTGGGTCACTATAGCTTTGTCTATTTATAATTTTATCTTTATATTTTAAATATGTTGCACCAGTATTAGTAATTATTGAAGAAAGTCTTGAGCCTCTTAAAAATGCTATATTCATCTTAGTACTTGCATCATTTAAAGTAGCATATTTTTTATCTGCATATGTATAACTTACATGTGTAGTATATTTTTGTGTATCCTTTTGTTTGAATTGATGCTCTTTATCTTTTGCTTTCTTTTGTATTTTTACATTTACTCTTTCTCTTTCTTTTAATAATATTTCAGCTGCTTTTATCTCTTGATTTTCATGGAATCTGTTACGTATTATTCCATTATTTATATAATTGTTTATAGCAGTCAAAATCATACCCTGATGGTGTGCCATATATGTACGTATTACTTCACAATCTATATTATCATGCAAATTTTCTTTAGTATAATCTATAGACTCATAAAAACCAAATGAAGAATACATACCTAAACTTTTAAGTGCATTTAAATTGTTATATACTTGTTTTGGCGCAAATTCCATCATTAAAATAGAAGCATATGGCGCTACGACTAATGAAGAATTTAAACCTCTCTTTAATCCAAGCCATGGTATACCAAAAGATTTATATTGATAGTTTAAGTCTGTATCTCTCTTTGCATATGCAGATTCAGATATACCAAAAGGTACTTTGTTCTTTTTAGCATATTTAATTTGTGAATATTCACAGAAGAACATAGACTGATCAATAAGTGTATATTCGTATGATTTCATAAATAGATATGGCATAAAATACTCAAATGTAGTACCAGCCCAAGACATAAGTCCTTTATATCCATCTACGTCAATCATATTACGTGCAAGTGAAAACCAATGCTTTGAAGATATATCTTTCTTAGCTATTGCTACCATACTTGTTATTCTATTTTCTGACATTAACATATCATAATAACTATCTACTAAAGTTCCTTGCTCAATATCAAAACCAATAGAAAATAGGTTTCTATATGTTGAATATAATACAGAAAAATCTGTTTCATTAATAAGCATATTAGTATAATTTAGAAGTTCTTCCATTGCATCTGTAAACTTCTCTACATTAGTTCCTGGCATATAGTTGTATAGTCTATTTCTTTCTTGTAATAGAAATTCCTTTACTACATATAAAGTTGCAACAAAGTTACCACTATCAACTGTAGATACAAATCTTGGTCTTAATGGCTCTAAAGTCTTTATATTATACCAGTTATATAGATGTCCATGCCATCTTTCAAGTTTTAATATTGTTCTATATACTTTTACTAATCTTTCTATTGCATCCTCTTTATTTATAAATCCTAAATCATAAGCATTTATTATAGCAAGAAGTCCAAATCCAATGTTTGTTGATGAAGTCCTATTTGCAATTTTATATCTTCTATTTTCTTGGAAGTTATCTGTAGGCAAATAATTATTTGTATCATTCATCATGCTATCAAAGAAAGTCCATGTTCTTTTAGCAACTTCAAGTACATCTTTTTCTTCATTTTTATCTAATCTTTTTATTCTTCCAAATAAATGGTCTTTTCCAAGTAGATATGAGAAAAATGGTGCTAGTAAAAATGATAATGCTATAAATAATTTAAAGTCTATAAGTACAATTTCACTTGTTCTTAATGCTAAAGGTAATATAACAATTAGAAGTGAAACTACTATATTTGGCATCATATTTCTATAATAGAAAGAAAGTTTACTTTTTGCTTGTTTTTCAAGCATTTCACCAGTAGTCCACTCAAGTAATTTCTTATGTGAAATTAACATTCTATATATAGATAATCCAAATGCACTTAAACAAATATATGATTTATATGGTAGTGTTATAAAGTTATAGCACATTGTTAATAAATCAGCACTTATTCCATGTATAAGAGGAATATACTGTAATTCTTTTTTGTATTTTTTCCTACCATAAATTATCATATCAATAAATGATAGAAAATAACCTATATTTATAGTTACAAATACTGCTAAAACAGTATATATAAATGCTTTTGAAGATATAAACAAAGATGTTAATATAGCAATTAATGAAATTACATCAAGCAATGGTCTTCTTATATTATCAAATATCTTCCACTTAGAAAGTATAGATAGTTTTGACTTAGGGTCAAGAAGCCATTTTATAATTTGCATATCGCCTCTATACCATCTATGATTTCTTTTCATATATGCTATGTAATTATTTGGAAATCCATCTTGAACATCAACATCTGATGCAAGTCCCGCCTTTATTATAGAACCCTCTAAAAGGTCATGGCTTAATACTAGATTTTCAGGAATTTCTGGTGCAACTAATTTTTCAAATAATTCTATATCATATATTCCTTTACCACAGAATATTGCTTCTTGGAAAGCATCTTGATATGTATTTGATACAGCATTAGTATATACATCTATTCCTCCAAAGCCACCAAATAATTTAGAAAATAGACTTCTATTTGCAGATTCTATATCTAAGCTAACAGAAGGTTGAATTAATCCAAATCCATCTACAACTCTATTTTTAGCTTTATTAAGTTTAGGTTTGTTTAATGGATGTGCCATAATTGAAACAAGCTCTTTTGCACTATTTAAAGATAATTCTGTATCTTCATCTATTGTAATAGCATATTTACATCTTACTATATCATCATATATTAGATACATACTATCATCTATTTGCTTTTGAGAGAGTTTGCCAAGAACTAACCAGTTAAACTGCATTAGGCCTCCTCTTTTTCTCTCCCAGCCCATGTACGATCCTTCACCTTTAGAGTATACACGCTTTCTATACATAAAGTTAAATAATACATGTTCATCATTTGGATATTTTTTATTTAGCTCATCTAATCTTTTTTTAGCATATTCTACAATATCCTCATCCATTTTTATTGTTTTTGAATCTGAGGCAACACAGTCACCAAGTAACATATAATATATATTTTCCGATCTATTAGATAAATATGTTACTTCCATTTTTTCTATCATTTTATCTAATTTATCCAGTGATGAAATGATAGTAGGCATAACAATATATGTTTTATTAAGCTCATCTACTGATTTAGAAAAATTAAATCTTGGTAATAACTTTGGTTTTACTATTTTTCTAATTAAATAATTTATAACTTTATCTGCAATTTCTAGATATAATGTATATGAAATTACAACAGCTAATATTTTTAACACTAAATTAGTTGGATTTATTTTATTATATGTTAGTATTGTAAAAATTAAAGCTGTTAAAAGTAAAGTTAAAATATATAATGTTGACCTAATAGGTACAAAGAATTTATATAATAACCTTTGTGCAAGGCTTGATTTTCCTAATTCTTCTTGTAATAAATATTTTTTATCTCCTATTAAGAAGAAACCCACATGTGTTCTATATTTTTTAGAACACGCTACTGCTTTTTTAGCTACATAAACTTCAGATAAATCATATTTTTTAGCAAGTTTTATAATGTAATTTCTATATCTTGCTTTAGTTTTGTAATCACATTTTTTAAATTCATCTGTATAATCGTCCATTAAGTTTTCATCTATTTTATTAACAGCTTCAAATATTTCTCTAAAGTTTAATCCTTGAAGTGCTTTAAATGATGAGATAGCCCTTCCCACATATTCAGTAGTTTTAGCAATTTCTAGATGTTCTTTTACTATTGCTTCTTCAATAGAAAAGCCAAGTTTTGCTGTTTCATCTTGAAGATGCTCATAATATTTTTCTCCCTCAGGTCCCATTTCTTTTAGTCTATATGACATATACTCAACAAATGCTGTATTTGTTGTTTTTACTTTAGACAAGTCTGAGAGTTTACTCTGTTTACTTACGCCTTTAAAGAAGCCGAAATCTTTTCTCATTTTTTCTAAGTTACCATTTCCTAATAAATCTTCGACTTCTAATTTTTTTAATTGAGAATTTGTTATATTAATAGCAATTCTTGAAATAAACTTCAAAAGAGCTATCTTAATCATTAGCACAAACAAATCTAACTCCTCTGAAGTAAGATATGTTAATTTTTGATGCTCTCTTAAGCAATTAAATATTATATTTTTATCTATGTACCCTTTGTTACTTTCAACTAATTCGTATGCTAAATAAAAAATAGCAACGCATTTTTCTGAGTTTCTTGTTTTAATAACTGGAAGCTTTTTTCCAGCTAAAATTCGTTTATTATCAAGTATATCATTATACTGTTCTTCAATGATATACATATTATCTAAAATCCATTGTCCTGCTGAGTGCATTTGTATTTTCATGTCAAAAGTCTTGACTAATATCTTATAAGTTTTGGATATAATTTTATAGTCTCTTTGAGCCTCTTTAAAAATCCCTCTAAGTGTTCCTTTCATTCTAAATCCAACCTTTCATTTATATTTTTACCATTTGAGATAATTATATAATAAACAAATTTGATTTGCAACAGAATTTTTGCTATTAAATAGCATTTTTTGATACTTTACTCCAATATACTTCTTATGCTTTTTTATAACTACACTTTTACTATTATATACTAAAATAATATATTTTATTATCTGTTAATATATTGCCTGATATTCTTCACATTTTTTTCATCTACACCACAACGTACAAAATCTTTATAATTTACTTTTATATCAAAAAAGAGCATTATTAAATAATGCCCTTTATACTATTTACCTTGTTGTCTATATCTTTGAGTTGGATCTAATATTTTCTTTCTAATTCTAATATTTTCTGGTGTAATTTCAACAAGTTCATCATCACCAATAAATTCTAAAGATTGCTCTAATGACATTTGTTTTGGTGGAACTAATTTTAGTGCATCATCACTACCAGATGCTCTTGTATTAGTTAAATGTTTCTCTTTACAAACATTAATTGTAAGATCATCACTTCTTGAGTTTTCTCCTACTATCATACCAGTATATACAGCAGTACCAGGTCCAATAAATAGTGTAGATCTTTCTTGAGCTTGGAAAAGTCCATATCCTGTTGCTTTTCCTTGTTCAAATGCAATTACAGCACCTCTTTGTCTAGTATTCATATCTCCTTTATATGGCTCATAGCCTAAGAAAGTGTGATTCATTATACCATTACCTTTAGTATCAGTCATAAACTCTCCTCTATAACCTATAAGTCCACGTGCTGGTATTTTAAATTCAAGTCTTGAAAAACCTGCTTGTGAATGAGAAGCTGCCATGTTTATCATTTCACCTTTTCTAAGTCCTATTTTTTCCATAACAACACCTACAAATTCTTCAGGTACATCTATTGTTAAGTCTTCCATAGGCTCACATTTTACTCCGTCTATTTCTTTCATTATAACTTTAGGTCTTGATACTAATAATTCAAAGCCTTCTCTTCTCATATTTTCTATTAAAATAGATAAATGTAATTCTCCTCTACCAGATACTTCAAAGCTATCTGCTGAATCTGTATCTTTTACTCTTAATGATACATTTTTCTCTAGTTCTTTATATAATCTATCTCTTAAATGTCTTGATGTAACAAATTTACCTTCTTTACCTGCAAAAGGTCCATTATTAACACTAAATGTCATAGATACTGTTGGTTCGTCTATATCTACAAAGTCTATTTTTTCTGGATTGTTAATATCTGCTATTGTTTCACCTATTTCTATACCTGTAACACCAGTTACTGCTATAATATCTCCACAATATGCTTCTTCTGTTTCTATTCTATTTAGGCCTTCATAAGTATATAATTTACCTATTTTTAAATTTTGTACACTTCCGTCCTTTTTGCATATAGCTATTGTTTCACCATTATGAATAGTACCTCTTTCTATTCTACCTATTGCTACTCTACCTGTATATTCATCATAATCTATATTACTTACTAGTAATTGTAATGGCTCGTCTTTATCTCCTTTTGGTTCTGGTACAGTTTCAATTATAGTATCAAATAAAGGTTTCATATCTACATTTTCATCGTCAAGTGAAAGTTTAGCAAATCCATTTTTACCAGATGCATAAACAACTTTAAAATCTAATTGTTCATCTGATGCATCTAAGTCCATAAATAGTTCTAATACTTCATCTTCTACTTCTTGTGGTCTTGCACCAGGTCTATCTATTTTATTTATTACAACTATTGGCACTAAGTTTAATGCTAATGCTTTAGAAAGTACAAATCTTGTTTGAGGCATTGGTCCATCAAAAGCATCAACTAATAATATAACACCATCTACCATTTTTAATACACGTTCTACTTCTCCTCCAAAGTCTGCATGTCCTGGAGTGTCAACAATATTAATTTTTATATCTTTGTAATGAATAGCTGTGTTTTTTGAAAGAATTGTAATTCCTCTTTCTCTTTCAAGATCATTAGAATCCATTACTCTTTCTGCAACTTGTTCATTTTGTCTGAAAGTTCCACTTTGTCTAAGTAGTGCATCTACAAGTGTAGTTTTACCATGGTCAACGTGGGCTATAATAGCTACATTTCTTAAATTTTTCATTTTATTTTCTCCCTTTCAAAAACGCTAATTAAAATAACCTAAAATTTCTTCTAGGTTATACTACACGGCCATTTGGTTAAAATAGTCTTTAATATTATATAATATATTATGACAAATGTCAACTTTATAAATGACCATTATTCTATTTTTTTGCAAATAATTTGCTCATTATTTCATAAGTTTCTATTAATTTTTCTTTTACTTTTTCGTCTATTTCATTCCATTTATTTTTATATTTTTTATTTAAAAAGTCATTCATTTCAGTTATTACTAATCTTCCTTGACGAGTTAAAGAAACATCTACTACTCTTTCATCAAATTTTTTTCTAAGTCTTAGTGTATATCCTTTTTGCTCTAATCTTTTACATTGGGCAGACATATTTCCTGTATCCATACTCATTTTTTCACTTAAATCTCCAATAGTTAATGCTCCTTCTTCAAATAATACAGCTAATATTTGATATTGAAGATATGTAATTTTATGCTTATAACAATAAGGTCTTAATTCGTCTTGTATAGCATTTTCTATATTTCTATTATACTTATCTACTAAATTTTTATATGTTATGAAATTCATTTTTTCCTCCTATAAAAAAGTTTCTTCTTTTTAATTATTATTTGTACTTCACATATTATATAACATACAATTTTAAAAGTCAACAAAAAAGCATTGAAAATTATCAATGCTTTTAATATTTTAATAAGAGTATATGGCTCTTTTTTCTGCTTCATTTAACGTAACTGCTCCACAATATCCTAAATCACTCAAATATCTGTTTATTATTTCTATATATGCGGCTACTTCAAGACCATCAAATCCTTTTAATTTTTGTAAATATACTGTATTTTTTTCTTTACTCTTTTTTTCTATCATATATACAGACATTACAATATTTGCAATTACCCTTTCCCTCTTTAAATCTGGGTTATAAAATTTATATCCATAACTTAAAAGCTGAGAGATTATACTTGGATTTTCTTCTTCATCCTGTCCTAAAATTTTAAAGCTAAATCTTTCTACACTATCGCAAACATTTTTTGAAAATAATTTAGCTTTACTCAAGCAGAAACTATAAAAGATTTCTTTTAAAATCATTAATCTTTCTATTTTGCTATAGTGATATTTGCCATAATTTTCTAGTTCTTCTCTTTCAGCAGAATCTTCAATAGTGCATTTTACTTCAACATAATTAGTTTTTAAAGTTATTTCTTCAGCAATAAAATCTACTATAATGTCACCATAAATTTTAAGATTTCTCTTCTCCATCCAAAAAGGATAACTAACAGGCTCGATACTAGTATCAAAAGACCTTGTTTTTAAAATTTTTACTTTCATATAATACCTCCTTAATAATTATTTTGGGTATAACATTACAATGCATATTAATTATATGATATTTATGTAAAGTTGTCAAGAGAAAAATAAAGAGCATTGAAAACTCAATGCTCTAATTTTCTTCATATCTGAATACTCTATAATGTGGATAAGTGTAAAGATAAGGATTATAAAATTCAACAATATTACTACATTCGCATAAAACGCCTTTAAATCCTTTGGTTTTTAGAAATCTTTTTAATATATAGTAATATGCACCTGCTTCTTCATATCCTAAATCATAAAGTGGTTGTAATTCAATCTTTTTATATCCTTCTTTTCTTCTTTTTACTATTTCATTATATGATACTATAATACTTGCTAATACTCTTTCTTTCTTCTTAGATTCACTATAGTCTTTTTGAGGATATTCTAATGCTTCTTCTAAAATGCTTTTTCCTTTTTTATCTGACTTTAAGTCTATAAATTGAAACTCCTCGATATTTTCTTCAACTGTCTCTGTTAACATTTTAGTAGAAGTTATACAAAATCTATAAAATACTTCCTTTAATACGGCTAATTTTTCATAATAGCTAAGTTTTCTTTCAAAATTAACCTTAACTGTTTCCGTTTGAAAATCTACTATAACATCTCCACTTATCTTTTCTTTTGCATTTTTCATGATGAATTCATAACTAATAGGACTATCGCTGTATTTAAAACGTCTTGTTTTAAAAATTTTTACTTTGATCATAAAAAAACGACCCTCCTTTTCATTTTTTTATCATGATGGCAAAATAAACAGTTATTTATTTTTAAAATATTCTAAGTTGTATTCAACATTATACATTTGTTATGTTAATTTGTCAAGAGATATATAATGAAAATTATATATTTTTATTTTGAACAAAAAAATAG
>CANQVI010000031.1 GCA_947627255.1 uncultured Clostridia bacterium
TTGTCAGTCGCAAAATTATTATATATGAAGGAGGTATTTTTTGTCTACTCATCGCTGAAAGCTTTATTGAACCCCCAAACTATCTGGGGGTTTTCTATAAACAAAAAAAGTAGTAGAATTAACTACTACTCTTCTTCATTTGGCATAAAGATTGCACAGCCAATGTAAAATATTAAACCACCACCCCAAAGCAATATTAACGCAAGAAAAGCAATTCTTACAAGAGTTACATCAATGCCTAAATATTCAGCAATTCCGCCACAAACTCCACATATTTTCTTGCCTTCACTTACTTTGTGTAATTTTTTCTTATTATCCATATTCCCTCCTAAAAAATTATTCTTAGAAAATATAATTCTAAAATCTTAGTTGCTCTTAATTTTTCTATACATGTATTTTACTACACTTGTTATGTAAAGTCAATACATATATAAAAAAGAGAAAGTATAACTTTCTCTTTAATTTTAATCTAGTTCAAAAGCCCCTGTATATAATTGATAGTATTGTCCCTTTTGAGCAATTAACTCATCATGTGAACCTCTTTCAATTATTTTACCATGGTCTAGTACCATAATAGCTTTAGAATTTCTTACTGTAGAAAGTCTATGTGCTATAACAAACACAGTTCTTCCTTCCATAAGTTTATCCATACCATCTTGAACTATTTTTTCTGTTCTTGTATCAATAGATGATGTAGCTTCATCAAGTATCATAACAGGTGGATCATTTATAGCTGCTCTTGCTATAGCAAGTAATTGTCTTTGTCCTTGAGATAACTGTGCACCATTATTTGTAAGCATAGTGTCATATCCTTTAGGTAAATGCATAATAAAATTATGTGCATTTGCAAGTTTTGCTGCTGCTATAATTTCCTCATCTGTTGCATCTTCTTTACCATAACTTATATTTTCTTTTATTGTTCCTGTAAACAAGTTAGTATCTTGAAGTACCATACCAAGTGAACGTCTTAAATCATCTTTTTTGATTTTGTTTATATTAATTCCATCATATCTAATTTTTCCATCTTCTATATCATAAAATCTATTAATTAGATTTGTAATTGTTGTTTTACCTGCACCAGTAGCACCAACAAATGCTATTTTTTGACCAGGTTTTGCATATAATGATACATTGTGTAATACTGTTTTATCTGGTTCATATCCAAAATCTACATCATGCATTTCAATATATCCCTTTACTTCTACATACTCTAATCTTCCATCATGGTGAAGATGTTTCCATGCCCAAATACCTGTTTTTTCTTTGCATTCAACTAAATTTGAGCCTTCTTTTTTAGCATTTACTAAAGTTACATATCCTTCGTCTGTTTCTGGTTTTTCATCCATCATTTCAAATATACGACTTGCTCCTGCTAAAGCCATAATAACTGCATTTAACTGATTTGATACTTGTTGTATTGGCATATTAAATCCTTTAGTTAAATTTAGAAATGATACTATTGTACCTATTGTTAAACCACCAATACCATTAATTGCAAATAATGTACCAACAAGTGCTACAAGTACATACTCTAAATTTCCTAAGTTACCAGCAACTGGCATTAAAATATTTGCAAATTTATTAGCAGTAAACATATCTGTAAATAATTGTTCATTAATTTTATTAAAATCACGTTTAGCTATTTCCTCATGTGTAAATACTTTTATTACTTTTTGTCCGCTTATCATTTCTTCTACATATCCATTAACTGTAGCAAGAGATTTTTGCTGTGATACGAAGTATTTTGAACTTATTCTTATAAGTGTACTAGAACATAGCATTACTAATCCTGTAAATATTATTACAAATATTGTAAGTATTGGACTTAAGTATAACATAGAGAAAAATGTAGACAATATTGACATACTAGAAGATAAAAAGTTAGGTATTGACTGTGATATCATTTGTCTTAATGTATCAGTATCATTTGTATAATGACTCATTATATCTCCATGAGTATGAGTGTCAAAATAACGTATTGGTAATTCTTCCATTTTATCGAACATATCATCACGTATATCTCTTAAAACACCTTGTGATACAATAGCCATTACTCTTTGATATATATATGTACTTAATACACCAACTACATATATACAAGCCATCATTCCTATAGCTTTTAATAACCCTGTAAATACTGGATTTTCTACTCCTAATAATGGTGTTATATAATCATCTATCAAAGTTCTTAAAAATAATGTTCCAAGCACGTTTGCAAGTGAACTAATTATAATACAAACTATTACTAAAGCAAGTTCTTTTTTGTGATTTTTAGTGATGTATTTTATTACTCTAGGAAAAGTACCTTTATTTATTTTTCCTCTTGGTCCACGCATCATTGCAGCTCCTCTTCCTCTTGGCATTTCTCCTCTAGGCATCTGTATCACTTCCTTTCACTTGAGACTCATAAACTTCTTTATATATTTCATTTGATTTTAATAATTCATCATGTGTACCAAATCCATTTATTTTTCCATCATCTATTACAATTATCCTATCTGCATCTTGTACAGATGATATTCTTTGAGCAATTATTATTTTTGTTGTATCTGGTATTTCTTCTCTAAATGCTTTTCTAATTAAGCTATCTGTTTTTGTATCAACTGCACTAGTTGAATCATCTAATATTAATATTTTTGGCTTTTTAAGTAATGCTCTAGCAATACAAAGTCTCTGTTTTTGACCACCAGATACATTTGTTCCGCCTTGTTCTATATATGTATCATATTTATCTGGAAATCCTTGAATAAATTCGTCTGCTTGTGCAAGTTTACATACACGTTCTACTTCTTCATCTGTAGCATTTGCATCTCCCCATTTTATATTATCTTTTATTGTTCCAGAAAATAATACATTTTTCTGCAATACATTAGCTACTTCATCACGTAAAGATTTCATATCGTAATCTCTTACATCTACATCTCCGACTTTTACTGTTCCCTCTGTTGCATCATATAGTCTAGGAATAAGGTTTACAAGTGTAGACTTACCACTACCAGTTCCACCTATTATACCTATTGTTTCTCCACTTTTTATTTTTATATTTATATTAGATAAACATTCACTATCTTTTTCTCCTACATAGCTAAATGATACATTTTCAAATTCTATATCTCCATTTTTTACTTCTTTTATAGCATTTTTCTTATTTTTAATACTAGGTTCTTCTATTAAAACTTCATATATTCTATCCGCAGATGCTTTTGCCATAGTTAACATTACTACTATCATTGAAATCATCATCAAACTAGATAATATTTGAATAGCATATGTAATAAATGTCATAAGCTCACCTGTAGTAAGTGCAGTCATATTAGTATTTACAATTATTTGTGCACCAATCCATGAAATTAATATTATACATAAGTATGTAGCAGATTGCATAATTGGTGAAGTTAATGCCATTATTTTCTCTACTTTACAAAATGAATTATATATATCTTTGGAAACTTTTCCAAATTTGTTTTTTTCTTTATCTTCTGTTACAAAAGACTTAACTACTCTTATTCCTTGAACATTTTCTTCAACAACTGCATTTAGATTATCATATTTTTTAAATATAGCTTCCATCATTGGATGTACATATTTAAAAATAAGTAATAATGCTACTGCAATAATTGGTAAAATTGTAAGCAATACTAACGATAACTTAGGATTTATATTTATTGCCATAATTACAGAAATAACAAGCATAAGTGGTGCTCTAACTGTTATTCTTGTTATCATTTGAAATGCTTGTTGTACATTAGTTACATCTGTTGTAAGTCTTGTAACTAAACTTGCTGTTGAAAATTTGTCTATATTAGAAAATGAAAAATCTTGCACTTTATAATACAAATCTTTTCTTAAATTTTTAGCAAAACCTGCTGAGGCCTTTGATGCAAATACACCAGATAAGCATCCAAATATAAGAGATAAAATAGCAGCACCTATTAACTCAATCCCTATTTTTAAAGCCAAATTCATTTGACCTAAATATACACCATCATCTATTAATTTTGCCATTAATAGTGGAATAAAAACTTCCATTACTACTTCTAATGCAACAAAAACTGGTGTAAGAAAAGCAGGTAGTTTATATTCTCTTACTGATTTACTTAACGTTTTTAACATTTTTTCTCCCTTCTATTTATTTTCAATAATTTTAATTAATAACTTTTTTAATTCATTCTTTTCAGATGTAGATAAATTGCTAACTAATTTTTCCTCTAATTTTTCAGCTTTTGCTTTCCCGTTATCCACAATTTCCACACCCGAAGCTGTAAGTTCTATTTTTTTGTACCTTTTATCTTTATTACTAGAGACACGATTAATATACCCTTTATCTTCTAATCTATTTAAAAGACCTGTTACTGTAGGATTTTTTAATTCAAATTCTTTTTCTATATCCACTTGATTTACTTCTATATTTCTTTCTTTACATTTCTTTAAATATATTAATGTTCCCATTTGTGATCTTGTCATATTTATTTCTGACAAATCATTATTACAATCTTTGTCCATATAGTTACTTATTATTTTTATCATACGACCTATTTCTATCTCACTCATTAAACCACCTCGATTCATAGTTAACTATATAGCATACTATGCATTATAATACTATCTTATTTATTAGTCAATAAATTATAATGAAAATTTTGTGAAATTATTAACTATATATAATATTATTTTTTGCTTAATTTTATGAATATAAACAATAAAAAAAGAAATAATATTTACAGGTGATAAAAATGAAAGAAATTGAAATCTTAAAAGAAATTAATAAAGGAGCACAAACAGGAATAGATGGTCTAAATTATACAATTGAAAAAGTAGAAGATTCAAATTTGAAAAGTCTGCTTAATACAGAAAAAGAAAGCTATAAAAATATATATGATAGGTCTAAAGAGTTACTAAAACAAGACAATGCTCATTCTGAAAGCGTATCTACCATGCAAAAAGCTATGTCTTGGATGGGAATACAACTTAATACTTTAACTGATACTAGTTCTTCTAAAATAGCTGAAATTTTAATTCAAGGAAATGATATGGGTGTTGTAAAAGGTATAAAATTATTAAACAATATGCAGTTTGAAGACAAACAAATTCAAAACTTATTACAAGATTTCGTAAGGTTACAACAGAAAAATATAGATGATTTAAAAAAATATTTATAATGAAAAGGAGTCTAAAAAACTTTTAGACTCCTTTTCTCCTATCCTTTTTTAATATATATGAATATTATATAATCTTTTAATAATTTTCAATTTAAATAAAGTATAAAACTATAAATTGTAACCTATAACAAAAAACTAATTTATAAATAGTAACTTTGAAAAGCTCCTTAATGGATATACTTTTCTCTTAGCTTTTTATGTGTATTATATAAAAAAGGATAGGGTTTGGCTGTTAGCTTCTGCTCATTTACCTTACTAGATAACTTTGTAAGCACCAAAATGCTATAACTCTATATCAAATTCGATAGAGTTAAGTTTAGATATTTCAAAATCTGTATCTTGTATTTTCTTTTCTAAATTGTTATATTCTTCTTTCATATTTTGTAAGTCGTAATTAATTGTTTTACACTCAAAATATGAATTATTTACTTCTGTAATTCTTTTTTTAGTACTTCTTTGTGAAATTAAATAGCTATATATTTGCTTCATTTTTCTAAGATTAGCATTATCTACTATAGCTTCTTGTATTGTTCTTCCATCTGATAATTTAAAAGAATTATTTTTTTCATAAATTGTAGCTTTGAGCTTTGTAATTTTCATTTGCATTTTTTTATATTCATCAAAATGCTGTTTAAAATCTTCCTTGTAATCTTCAATTACATTTTCAGTACCATCTAGTTCCTTGATTGTGGTACTATATGAATATTCCTTTAAGTCATATCCACAATTTGAAAAATCCTTTTCTAAATCTGAAACAATGTTCATTAAATTTGATAAATTTGTCTTCATTTTTTATTCCTCCTTACACACAAAAAAATGGACAGCAAAATAAAAGCTTTTTTAAGCTCTTAATTTCCCTATCCATTATATCTCTTTATTATGCTAATATATTAACATATAATTTATTGTTTGTAAATAGCTTTAAATAAAAAAATTTAATTTTTTATTTATAATTAATATATTTACACAAATTATTTTTATATGATATACTTAATATATAATAATTTAGGGGGGTGAAAACAATATGGACAATATTGAAGATATAAGTTTAGAACCTGATGAGTATGATTTCGAAAAAAATATATTAGATTTTTGTGATGATGACTTTGGCTACCAAATAAAAGAAAGAGGTAGATATTACTATAATATGGGTAATGTTCTATCTTGTTATAAAGTAGGTAATAGCTATTATGCAAAAGTACAAGGAAGTTCTGCTGATCCATATAAAGTTATTATACAATATGATGATTGTGAATATAATTATAGCTGTAACTGTCCATATGATGCACCATGTAAACACGAGTACGCAACACTTATGGCAATATCAAATGGTGAATATAGTAGTATAGAATTAAAACCTGATGTTGAAAAATCTATAAGCGATATTCAAGATATAATAGCCTCAATTCCAGCAGATAAATTAAAAGAATTTCTACTTTCTCCTGAAAGTTTAAATACTGTTCATTATAATAAAAAATTTATGGAAAAATATTTTCAAAAATACTTTCCTAAACAAGACTATGATTACTATTACAACAATTTATATAATTGTTTAATTTTAGATAATAACTATACAGAACTATTAGATGATTTTCTTGAAAGTATAAATAATTACATTTATAATGATATTTTTGATGAAGGATTTAAAATAATTAAATGTATTATTGAAGCATATAACGACACTAAACTTTTAAATTCAGATAATTATATTATTAGTAAATTACCGCAAATTGGTATGTTTCTTAGAGTTATTTATAGGAAAGCAAATAAGAATTTAAAAAGTGAAATTTCGCGATATATTGACCTGCTTTCAAGTAATAAATTTTATAATAATTATTATCTAGAAGATATTATTATACAAATTGGAAACTAAAAAAGTGTGCTTAAAGCACACTTTTTTAGGCTTATATTAATCAATTTCATTTACAAATCCAACTATATCACTATTTACTTTCATTATTCTTTGGTCATTTTTCAAATCATCCATACTATACCACATATAATCTATAGCATCTATTTTAAAAGTCTTTTTATTCATATTAGTTGGTAATTCTTTAATATTTACTATATAAAAATAATGATGATACTCCTTTAAAGTTTTTGCACTTTCAGAATATTTTGTATGTATTTTATCCATTTTTAAATTACAGCTGATTTCACTTTTTAAAATATGTAATTTTTTTGCCACCTCATCTATTACTTCATCTTCAAAATTAGTAATTAATTTACAATTTAAAAACAAGAAACTCTCCCACCTATTATCATAATATTGCAAAAACTCATTTTCATTATTTTTTATTATTATAATTGCATGTTTACTCATTAGATTTCTCCTTTAATTTCTTTTGTTAATACAATTTTTATAATATCATATAACTTATCTTTTATCAATAAAATAACATTTTCTAAACCATTACTTATAATATTTTAATACATTTCTTAAATCTTTTAAATTTTCTATCTCTACATAGCTTGTTTCTTTATTTTTATCTCTATCAATTATAATTGGAATAAAACCATATTGAATAGATATATCTAGTAATTCTACCCTATCATCAATAAAGTAATTTTCATCATTAATTTCTACATCTTTTAAAGCAATTTCAAATAGTGTTTTATCTTCTTTTATAAATCCTTGTTCAGAAGAAATATATATCTTTTTAAATAAATCAAAAATGCCATAGTTTTTTAGAATTCTATTTGTAGAAGGCCACGCATTTGAAATAATATACAAATTACATGTCTTTGAAAGTTCTGTAAGTTCTTTTTTTACATCTTTATAAAATGTAAGTTTTTTATCATTATACACACAATCATATGCTACTAAACTAACTATTTTATCTGACAGATTTTCATATTTTATATCTTTTAAAATTTTATAATAAAAATTATAAAACATATCATATTCTTCATCTTCTGTTATAATATTTCGTTCATCTAACAAATACAAATTTTTGTTAATAGCACTTTCTATCATATCTAAGTCTACTTCACCTAGTATGTTATAAAAATTAGGAGTAATAAACCAATTTCCTGATGTAGGATATAACAATGTTCTTCCAACATCAAAAAACAAATTCTTTTTCATATTATCACCAAAATAATAATACCATATAAATAATTAATAGTAAAATTCTTTATTATTAAAATTTAATTTTTATATACAAAATGAGAGAATAGTATGAAAATACTACTCTCCCGTTTTATATTTTATAGAACTAATGATAAAAATAATATTATGATATAGATAAATCAATTCCATATCTAATATCATTTTTATTTTACTACATTTTTATATAGAAATCAATAAATTTTAAATATTACTATATTTTAAAAGCATATTTTCATTAAGCCTATCTTCTACTTCATATCCATAACTTTCTAAAGCAGTTATTAATTCTTGATTTGTATCTTTCATTATAATCCAGCCAACATCATATTTAGTTAATAGCTCGTTAAGACTTGAAAAATCATTGTCATTTCCATCTATTATATTTTGTAATTTTATTCTTTCATTTGCACTTTCTGTATTTCCTCTATATGCTATTAAATCAAGAACATATTGATTTCTTGAAAATAATAATTTTACATTATTGTATTTTTGTCTAAGTGTTGTATTAACTCCTTCCATAGCAATTACACTTTTATCTACATTATAATTAGAAATTATATTACCAAATCTTATAGTCTCATCAGGTAATTTTTCTATATTATTTGTCAATATATATCCATTTTCATATGATATTAACCATTTTCCACATAAACATATCACTAATATACTAGCAAAAACAAATGAATATTTAGCATATTTATTTTTAATAATATCAAGTAATAATAACATTCCAACTATTATTCCCTGTGCCACTGGTATTAACCAATATACTCTCCAAAATGTGGCAACTTTAGTAACATTTTCTGCCACGACCTTTCCAGATATTGGATTCCATACAAATATAAACATTAGAAGTGGTGCATAAATTAAATATGTCTTTTGCTCAATAGTACCTTTTTTAATTATTAAAATACTAGCTAATACGTACAATATAACATATATTGCAGAATATCCCGAAAAGAAAACTTTAATTATATGCCATATTTGACTATATGTAATAGTAGACGCAGCTGAAACTTGTGCTGAATATTGGTTTGTTCTAATATAAATCATAATAGTAAATAACGCTATTGCTATAGTACTTGGTATCATATGAATAATATATTTAACAGATTTTTTCTTTATACTAATTGCTACTATTAAAAATAATGTTTCAAATCCTAATATAAAAAGACTTGTAGGATTTAGACCAATTCCTGCTAAATTACATATAAGTAATTCAAGATATAAATTCTTATCTAACTTTTCGATACTATCTAATATATATGCAATAAGAATTGGTAAAACCACACATAAATATATAGATTTTCCTTGCCATATTCTAGATAATAATCTACTTCCAACAGTATAAGTAGAGTATCCACCAAATAAATTAAATATCATTATAATTATTGAAAATATATATGCTTTATTTTTATCTTTTAAAAGTTTTTCTCCTAATACATAATTTGCTATATTAGTTAAAATTATTAATATAGGTATTAACAATGTATGTGCTATAATTACTGGTTCAATATTAAAAATAAAGCCATAAACACTAATCATAGTTTCCCATACTTGAAAATCATACATTGGCACTGTACTTAATGAAGTATCGCCAAAGCTAGAATCATATTCGTTTATATTTACACTATCCTTAAACAAAGTAGAATTACTAACATAGAAAGAATCATCTGCATCAGATCTATAAAATAAAGCAGTTAATACAATTTGCAATATAGTAATTCCTATAAATATAAGTTTCAATATTAATTGTTTTTTATCTGTTTTGACCTTATTTTCTTCTTTATAATTTTTATATTCTTTAAAATAAAAATAAGCACCTAGAATACTTGGTATTATAGTTAATAGTATAAAAAATATTATAAAGCCTATCATTTTTAACCTAAATGCTACAAATGGCCATAACATTAGCTGTATTATTGCAATATTTGATATAAATCCAATTACTAAATTTTCTTTATAATCTGTTTGCTTCTTTATAATTACACTTAAAAATTTTCCTGTAAAAAGGCTGTTCAAAAAGATATAAATATATAAAAGTATTGACTTTGCTATTAGTAATACCATTTTTCCTCCTCATAATCTAAATTATTATACAATTAATTTATAACATTATATCATAAATATATGATATAATATATACATAAAAGTAAAAGGAGAAATTATATATGTCTAGACCAATTAGTTGTAGATGGGCTGAGTGGCTATCTAGTAGTAGAGATGAGTATGGGCAAGCTAAAATCATGGAAGCTGCACCGGAAGATATAAAAAAAGAATATGAAGAATGGAATAATGATTATATAAGAAGATATAAAGAAGCTCAAGAAAAAGGGGAATTTATGCAAAAGTAATTATACTCTACTTAAAACTATTATATATTTTAAGATAAAAAGTTCTAAAAAATTTTATATAAAGGTGTTTTAAATGAATAAAAAACAAATTAAAAAAATACTTAAAAAATCGTGCTATATAGATATATATCTTGAATTATTGAAGTTATATCCTAAAGGATTTAATATCGATAAAATCGACAAAAGAATACGTGATAGAATGAATGAGATATGTGAAAAAAATTATAGTATACAAGAGCCAATTCAACTAAGAAGAAACAATGAATAAAACAACTATTCTTATATATTAGCTTTATATATAATCTTAATTACTAAAAATTATGCAAATTCCGAATAGCAATCGGAATTTGCATAAAATTAAAATATAATAAAAAGTCTACTGTAGAACAAATTAAAATAGTCCAAAGCAGTAGACAAACGGATTGAATAAGATTTCCCTACACATTTTCAAATCCAATTGAGGAAGAATTATAACTCCTCAAACATAATTATATAATATATTATTTTTTTGTCAATGTAAATAACTTCATAAATAATTAAAATAATAAGAGGTGATTTTAAATGCGTTATATAGATGCTCCATGGTTAGAATGGTTTTCTGGTGAATACGAGAACGGATGGGCTAAATTAAAAGATAATACACCAAAGGAAATAAGGGAAAGATATGAAAAAGCAAAACTAGAAAGAAAAGAAGAATATGAAAAAAATTGTAATAAACTAGATTAATTTATTGGAGGAAAAAAATGAGTAAAGAAAGTCCAAGATGGATACATGAAATACCAGGAATTAAACTTACAGGAGAAGATGCTCCACCACCAACAGAAGAAATGAAAAGAAAATCAAAAGAATTTGAAGAAGCTGTAAAATCAGGAAAAATAGAAGAATGGTTTGAAAAAAAGTAAAAAGAACTAGTAATATTTTGCTTTCATCATTAAAAATATGGAGATATGTTAATTCATATCTTCTTATTTGTCTTTAAGAATAAATTTTTGAATATTTATTTATGTTTAGTCAAATAAAATAACAATTCGCTATTTGTGGGGTGTTAATTCTTATACATTTTTGTTATTTTTAAAGTGAAAGGAGAAAAAAATTATGGATATCGTTAAAATTGGAAAATTTATTGCGGAAAAAAGAAAAGAAAAAAAGTTAACACAAGAACAACTAGCAGAAAAAATAGGCGTAACATCAAAAACAATTTCAAGATGGGAAAATGGAAATTATATGCCAGATATTTCTTTACTTAAACCTTTAAGTGAAGAATTAGGTATAACATTAAATGATTTGATTAGTGGAGAAAAAGTAGATAAAGAGCATTATCAGGAAAAGTTAGAAGAAAACATTATTAATACTATAGATTACACAAATAAAAAAGTGTATGAGAAAAATAAAATAATTGCAGAAATTCTAATGATGTTCGGCCTTGGACTTACTTTTACTGCATTTACTATATTTCCATCTGAAAGTAGTTGGGGATCAATTTATTCTATTTTGGGGCTAATAATATCTTTAATAGGTTTTTCTAAACTTAATAAGAAAAAATCATATATAAAAAGATTATTTTTGAATTTAGGATATTTTGCCTTAGGATTAATAATATTACTAGGAATAGACTACGCCAACGTAAAATTAAATAATATAGCACCAAGATTTTCTTACTTGATTAAAACATCTGATGATATGATTGTTTATAAAGCACCACTTTGTAATGTTTATAGAATAAATAGAAATACAAAGAATGAATATTATATAATTGATACGAAAAAAATTTATACAGAAGATACTATACCTGTAACACCATTTAACAGAAATAAAGCAGGTATTGATAATATTATAAAATTTAAAAATCAATATATTGGCAATAATAGTAATGATAGCCATTTAATAGATAGTTTGCCTCTTTCTGAGTATGGATATACGTTTGAAATAGATTCAGAAAATCTAGGATTAACTATTAATTATCATATTACAGATTGGTATATAAATGAAAATCAATATTTAGAAAAATGTTTATTATATAATACAGTATCTATATTTTCTTTAATCGATAATGTTCAAGAAATTACATTTAATTTTAGTAGTAATTCATATAAAGTAAATAGAAAACAAGTTGAAAACCTATATCCTAATTATACTGATATAATAAGTAGCGAAATAAATAAAGATAATTTTAATAAATATTTGGAAAATAAAATGAATGATAACGAATTTGTAAAAGACATTTTTAATAAAATATTTATTGAAGTCTGATAAAAAAATCTACTCAATCTTTAATGAAAGAGTAGATGAATGGATTTTGCTTACCGCAAAGCATATAATTTTAATTAAGCCCATTCAAGAGAAAGAGAGCACTCTCTTTCTCTTAAATTATATTATTTTTTTATGTTTTGTCAATATTATACCTTATTAATTATGATATAATATAAAAAGTATTATTGCATTTTTAATAGAGGAGTGTTGAATATCTATGAGCAGTAAAATGGAGACTTTTGGTTGTGTTATATATCATACTAATTATATGAGTAATTTATGGATTGAAAAATTTGATGAGTATTTAGAATGTATAAAGTTAACAAAAGACTTAGATAAATTTGAAAAAGTAGAAGATTTTGTTAAACTAAACAATAAACACATAAATAATGCGATTAAAGAAATACTTAGCAACGAAAAATTTATGAAAGATTTAGAGGAATGTGATATTTATATAAATAGAAATTTTATGAGCGAAAAAGGTCTAATTTAGATATAAAAAATTATAGAGATAATCTAGTTAACCCAATTATCTCTATTTCATTTTGTCTAATAATTCTTGTTTTTTTATACTGTAGTCATAGTCTGTTATTAAGCCCTTTTTATGAAGCTTTTTTAAACTCTTTAGTTTTACAGTTAAGTCATCATCATTTTCTTCAATATCTAATTCTTTTTTCTTATTACTAATTATAGCTACTATAGGAGCTATAATAATACTTAGGAGTTCTCCAATTACTTCAATCAACTTTGCGATAAAAATCAAAGCATAGTACCCCATATAAAACGGAAAAAATATTAGTTTTAGCATCTTCTTCACCTACTGAATAAATTATACTTCTTTAAGAAAAATATGTCAATTAACTAATTATTGCATCTAGATGATAAAATAAAAATAGTAGATTTAGCAATTAGTATTATTTCTTTAGTAACAGCAATAATAATTCTTAAAAAAACTGCTAATAAAACTAAACCTACTAGAAAAAAATCGAGGAGAAGGAAGAGATAATCCTCCTTCCCTATATGCCATCAGTATACAATAAATTTATGAAAAAGTCAAATATTAATACCATTATACTTTTCTATTGATTTTTTTTATTATATAATTAAAGTGTTTATTGAAGTAATGATTTAAGGATATAGGAAAATATTATTTTGGTAGAAACCAAAGTAAAGATTTAAATGATAATGCTTTAGTAAAAGAGGTGGAGGCAATGCTTAGCAAGAATGAAGAGAATTTAAAAAAGAAAATATTAGCAGAAACAAATAAAAAAAATATAATTAAAATATATAAAAAAGAAGATATAACAATGAATATATTAAATGATAAAGAAGTTCGTGAACACCTTGCAAAATATATTACGATTAAAGAACCAGAAGATGCAGGTCATATATATATAAGAAGAGTGGCTACGGAAAATTATATAAAAAATATTGATAAAATAATAAAAAAGTCAAGCATTTAGTTATATTTTAAAATATCATTACAATATAGGAGGATTCTAAATGAATAAAGATTATTTATCTGAAAAACAAAAAATATTTAAAAATGCAGAAATAAGAGCAAAAAAAATTATTGAAAAATATAAAATTGAAAATGGATATTTAGATGGAGAGCCATGGAAAAACGAGTTAAAAAATGATAGTACTAAAGTATTAGAAGAATTAAAAAAGTTAGAAGAAAAATATAAAATAAAGATTTAATTAAGATGATAAATAAGATATACTTCTCTATTGATTTTTTTATGATATAATTTTATGTGGAGGTAATAGATGAAAGAAGAAGTAAGTAATAGCATGAGCAAAGAAAATGATCCAAAATTTGAGATAATAATACCCCTTTGCAAAGTATGTAAAAATTCAGAAGAAAACTTTAAATGCAAAAAGTATAAAATTAAGCCTAAAGAATATGGATATGGAGAAAAATATGATTGTCCATATTTGGATTTAGATAAAAATTCGCTAGGTTACAAATATATTAAAAATAAAATTAAATAAGTTTAACGAGCTAGAAATAGCTCTTTTTTAGTGCTAATAGGAGGGGTTTTAATGAATAAATAAAAAATATAATAATAAAATAGATATTATATAAATTAGTTAAAAGGGTTATACTTCTCTATTAATTTTATTTATGATAATCTACAATAGTAGAAATTTATATAAGGTATTAAACTGTATTTGAATACATAGAATGCCATGTATCTACAATAGTAGAAATTTATATAAGGTATTAAACA
>CANQVI010000032.1 GCA_947627255.1 uncultured Clostridia bacterium
TAAGGTATTAAACTGTATTTGAATACATAGAATGCCATGTATCTACAATAGTAGAAATTTATATAAGGTATTAAACATCCAAATTACGAAGTGAAACATGAAATCTACAATAGTAGAAATTTATATAAGGTATTAAACTTATTTGTTATAGAAATGCACAGTACGATCTACAATAGTAGAAATTTATATAAGGTATTAAACTTTTACAGATTGCTACAACTGGGCTTGATCTACAATAGTAGAAATTTATATAAGGTATTAAACTTAAATATAATAATAGAACTCTCAACTTATCTACAATAGTAGAAATTTATATAAGGTATTAAACACTTTTAGTCTTGCTTCGTCTGTTTCGCATCTACAATAGTAGAAATTTATATAAGGTATTAAACTATTAAACTGGCTAAACTTGTCCCGTCGTATCTACAATAGTAGAAATTTATATAAGGTATTAAACATGAGTCAATACGGAGTTTTGAGAATTATCTACAATAGTAGAAATTTATATAAGGTATTAAACGTTTACAATTTTATGTGGTATATATTATCTACAATAGTAGAAATTTATATAAGGTATTAAACCTAGAATAGTTTAAAACAATATTATAAATCTACAATAGTAGAAATTTATATAAGGTATTAAACCACGTGAGGACGATATAACTTTACGTATCTACAATAGTAGAAATTTATATAAGGTATTAAACTTTAGATACAGAAAGAATAAGCGACTTTGATCTACAATAGTAGAAATTTATATAAGGTATTAAACTTCTTTAGCAATATCTAGTAATTCTGATCTACAATAGTAGAAATTTATATAAGGTATTAAACAATTAAAATAAAAGGAGAACTAATATATCTACAATAGTAGAAATTTATATAAGGTATTAAACAGAAATTCCTAAGATAGAAATTCCTAAATCTACAATAGTAGAAATTTATATAAGGTATTAAACAGATAAATTTATGGTTACATAGTTGTGGATCTACAATAGTAGAAATTTATATAAGGTATTAAACAAAAATTTTTCTATGAAAATTTTTTAATCTACAATAGTAGAAATTTATATAAGGTATTAAACGTTGAAGATGAAAATGATAGAATAAGAATCTACAATAGTAGAAATTTATATAAGGTATTAAACATGATATTAATCCATCTGAATATTTATCTACAATAGTAGAAATTTATATAAGGTATTAAACTTATTACCAACTTATGATGGTTATTATCTACAATAGTAGAAATTTATATAAGGTATTAAACTTAATGCAAGGCTCAGGACTTGATATTATCTACAATAGTAGAAATTTATATAAGGTATTAAACTATTGAAGAAATGATTAACTTCTGTATCTACAATAGTAGAAATTTATATAAGGTATTAAACTTTACAAGTGAAGTCATAGCAGTTTTATCTACAATAGTAGAAATTTATATAAGGTATTAAACTTAATAACTTTAGAATACATCTTTTAAATCTACAATAGTAGAAATTTATATAAGGTATTAAACTGTTTTCGAGTATGAAATCTGTCATATCTACAATAGTAGAAATTTATATAAGGTATTAAACCAGACACTATTAGTGGAAAACTACCTATCTACAATAGTAGAAATTTATATAAGGTATTAAACTTTTGTATGATATATAATCACTAATATCTACAATAGTAGAAATTTATATAAGGTATTAAACATGAACAAAAAGGAAACTTTTTAGTATATCTACAATAGTAGAAATTTATATAAGGTATTAAACGTTTTAAGGAGTATGATTATGAATATTATCTACAATAGTAGAAATTTATATAAGGTATTAAACTTCAAAAATGTTACGAGTTCGCTTGTATCTACAATAGTAGAAATTTATATAAGGTATTAAACCCTTACATCATATATTTTTTGTATTTTAATTAAATTTTCATACTCTTTTTTACTATTTTTTAATAAATTACCATAAAATTCTCTCATTTTAATACCTTATATATTCAAAATTAATATTAAGACTAAGGTTTGCACCTCATCCTACTACAATTATATCACTATTATCATTTTTTGCATATCCCCATTTTGTTATTTTACAATTATCACTTGTTTCAATTATTATTACACTATCATTTTGGTCAAATTTTTTCTCATATATATCACTTATTTCACACATAATATTAGATAATATTCTTTTACTATTAGTTATTTCAAACACAGAATACTGGACTCTATATCCATATTTTTTTATATACTTTGAAAATTTATTTCTTAATTTATCATCTTTTATATCATAGCTAATTAAAATCATTTTCTATTACCGCCTTTGGAAAAAAATTCATATCCTTATCTTTCATAACCCATCTATAATACTGTTGTATAAAATCAAATATTTGGCCTTTATATTTGGATATTTCTTCAAGAATTAATTGTACGAAATTAGAAACATACTCCCAATCTAATTGATACTGTCCATTGTTTATTGTATATTTATAATTTTCAAGTTGTTTTAAGTTATAACATTTTCTTATTTTATAATCAACGATTACTCTAAATGGCTCTATTATGTCACAAACTAAAGACTTTCTCTTATAAAACTCTTGGTGCAAATTTCCTTTATATATATCAAATCCATATATGTTTAAAATTGCCTCAATATAGTTAAATAATACTGTATATCCAATATCTAATAACAAATTAATTTCATCACGCTTAACTCTAGGCTGTCTTCCCTTCCAATCCATACTTTTAAACAATCTATTAAAATATACTTTGGCTGATGTACCTTCTATTCCCATTATTTCATAATTAGAAAACTCTCCAGCTTTCAATTTGTTTATTGAATTTTCAAGAATTTTTTCTCCTTCAGTAGTGTAGCTATCATTTCCTCTAATTTTTTTAAGAATATTCTTTTGATTTTCAATTTTATTGATAATTATCTTTTTAGCTATACTATTACTTTTATCAGTTGTATATTGCTTTTTTCTTAATTGAGTATTTCCCTCCATAGAATAACTAAACGAAGCATACACTTTAAAGCCCATAGTAAAAAATACAATTGAAAATCCAAATTTTTTGCTTTTTTCAATTATTCCAGTTGTAACATTAAACCCACCTACGATAAAAATTGCAAATACTTTATAACAGCTTATTTGTAACTTAATATTATTTTCTTTGTCAACCAAAATTAAATTATCATTTTTAAATGATATCTTATCTCCATTTTTAGAAAATACTAATATTATCTTTTTTTCAATAAAATCAGGTTTTGTTAGCATATTTACTCCTATCACATGATGGCTCATATATACATTTTTCACACTTTTTTATATTATTTTGGCTAAAATTTTCTATATCAAATTCATGAATTGATCTTATTAAATTTCTAAATTTAATATCCATTTTTTCATTATTTTTTGGCAAATCAATTTCATAATTTTTATTATCTTCCATACTATGTAGCCTAATCCTGTTAACTTTATATCCCATCTCTGTTAAAGCGTAATATTGTGCATATACTTGAAAAATGTACCCATCATATATTTCTGTTATTTTATTTTTCCTCTCTATTAACACACCATTAGATATATTAAAAACATCTATTTTTCCTTGTATTTTAAATTCTTCACTATATATGTCTATTCCCTGTAAAATATTTTTTGACGAAGAATATTTTCTATTGTCAACATTTTTATGTGCATTACTACCTTTTATCTGATCTGTTGTTTGATACAATTTCTTTTCCAAATCTCCATATAAATTATGAAAATAAATTGATGCTGGACAAAAGATAAAGTCGTTTAAGTATGATATTAATATATTTTCTTCCATTATAAATTGTCCTCACTTTGTGCATACTCAAGCCACTCTTTATTAGTAATGTTATATTTTATATTTTTTAAATTTTCATCACTTACATTTTTTATTTGAGATATAAGCATTAAACCTTTTCTTGCAATATTATATGCTCCATTTGCATCAGCATCTTTAGGCAAATATTCTTCAGCACTTCTACTATCAAAAAAGTATCCATATTTATTCATTACAGGAGAAATTATATAATCCTCATCACTACCAGTTATACTATTTCTCATTTGTACAGTGAGTTTAAATAAACTAAAAAATCCAAAGAATCCATCTTTTTCTTTAGTAGCATTAAAAAATTTAGAATCTGCTTTTTCAATTATATCAGACTTAATATTAGAAAAATTTATATTATATTTTTTAAACAACGTAATATACTCATCTACTAAGCATACCTTTTCTGTGTCCCATTCATTATTTTTATTTATATTTCTAAAAGTTCTTATTCTTGTAGAATTAGTACATACTGTCCAAAACTTTTTGCTTCCGTTAAGCCTATCTTGAAACTTTTCATAATTTATATCAAACTCAAAATAATTTGAATTATAATTATATCTAATGTCATCAAAGTTAGATATAAATTCTTTAGACTTTTCTTCATTTTCATATTTAATATTGAATAAATTTATAAATCCTGTTGTAGGATCAATCTTGCTTGTACACCAAGCAGGAATATAATATAACACTCCAGATTGTTTACCCATTTTTTTGAATGAATCAAATTTGTTAGTTAACTGATATGCATTTAAAAGTCCTCCATATTCATGTATATCTTTATTTTTAATAACGAGATAATTTAATTTATCAATCAACATTTTTTCAAATTTTTGATAAACTTGTCTCTCAACTTTTACTCTACTATTTTTAAATCCTGAATTCAAATCTTCTATTACTACTATCGAATTGTACTTTTGCATTAAATCTACAATTTCATGAATAACTTGACTCATATATCCTTCTTTTAGATCTTTGATATTGTTTATAGTTTTCCAGCTCTTTCTTGCTAAATCTCTTTCTTTTTCCTTTCTTTCCAGTAAGCTGTGATAATTAGTTTTATACTCTACGCCATTATACTTATTTATAATTTCATTTGATGATTTTTGATATATAATTTTACCATCTTTATTTATTACAGAAATATATATTAAATTTTTTTCTCCTCTGTCTATTCCTATAACATATATATCTTCATTTTCCTTCAAATATTTATTTACAATTGGATTGATATTCCTAATATTATTACTCTTAAAATTCATAGTAATTGGTACATGAAATTGAAATTTATCAATCGTATATCTTTTATTCTTTATTAAGTCATACTTAAATGTACTTGTATTTTTCACTTTGATTGTTTCTTCATTTTTATTATTTATAGGAACTCCTGCAGGATGAACAGTAGTATCGTTTATATTTAAACTTGCTTTTCTATAAAAAATTTCAGCATTTCCATTTAACTTATATACTACATCTTTTATATTTTCCTCATTAAATAGTGCTTTCCAATACATTGTATGTAAATTTTCTTTTCCAGTACTATATTCAGAAAAGTCCTTATTATATATTTGAAATAAATATAATTCGTTATTTCTAATCTTTTCTTCTATATACTTATCAGAGAAATTAATAAAGTTAATTTTATATGCTTGTTCATCAGCTTCATTAAAAAATTCACTTATATCGTTATAATCTTTAGTATTTGAAAATTTAAAATCAAAGTTTTTCCATTCTTCATGCCTATTAATAGATGCTTTATAAAAGTCTATCAATTTATGACAAAAATTAATATCAAATTTTTCTCCCTTTTTATAAAGACCCTTTTCATAATTTTCTAAAATTTCTGCAGAAGGATTAAATTCATCAATTCTAGATTTTGAAAAAAATACTTTTGGAAGCATTTTATTCATTCCAGATAGCTGTTTATATATAACCTTTTTATATACTTCTTCATTATTTTGTGTACTATACTGCTCGTCAAATATTTTTTTATTTTTTAATATTCCCAAATAATATTTATTATCTTTAAAAAGTAATACACCTAAGTTATCTTTTTCCTTATTGACATCCCATCCATTTAAAAATGTTGGGCAAGAAAAGTTTAATTTTATTTTCTCTGTTGAATATGGTTTTTGAGTTAAATAATTTCTCACTTTATTATATAAGCCTATAAACTCTGTCAAGATTTCATTTTTTTCGTATAATAAACTATAAAATTCTTGATTTACATCTATAGATTTATCTCTTGGAATTAAAATTTTTACAAACTCTTGTAATTCTTTTATCGAATCTAATAGTTCTTTTATATTGTTAATAGCATTTTCATCTTTAATAAGTTCTTTACTATTTGAAGAATAGCTAGATGTTAGTACAGTTAAGCAATTATCATATGCTTTTTCTATTTTAGTAACGATATTATTATCTACTATATACTGTTCAAAATATTTAGTAATCTTGCCCTTATTTGATTTATCTAAATTTTCAATACATTTTTCTAAAAAAGCTATAGAATATACTTTATTTTTCTTTAAATCATTTTTTCTTTTTTCTAAGTAATCATCTTTTTTTGTTTTTCCTTCATGATTCTCATCGTAATTTTTATATAATGAATTTAGTATATAATTCCATTCATTAAAAATATCTTGAGACATATTGGTAATAGAACTATCATTATTAACATATATACTACTTGTATCATATTCATGAATTTTTTCATAAATTTCTTTCACATTAGAAGATGAATTTAAAACATTTTCCAAAAACTTTTTGTAATATTCATTTACGCTATTGACTAATTCCAAATCATTATCAATTGAATCAATTCTAAATGAAGTGCTTAATTTATCAGACAAAATCTGTTTATACAATTCATTAAATTTAGGTAGTTTTTCACTATTTTTTTGATTATACTCGTTGATATATTCATTTAAACCTTTTATCTTATATCCATTTTTCTCAGATTTTCCAGAAATAATTAAATTATATACTTCTATTCCTCTTTGAGTTATTGCATCATTAAAATAATATAATTCAAACATTTCATTTAAACTGTTGGTTTGAATATATTCATTAAAATTCTTATAAATTTCGTCTTCAATATCGGACATTTTTTCATGAAATTTTTTGTATACTTTCATATTATATATAAAAGTAGGAAGATTTTCATTTATAATTCTGTATGCAATACTTGTAGATTTTTCCTCACTACTATACATATTTTTTCTATTTTTATTATATCCATAAAAATAAGTTGTAAATTTATCAAATTTTCCTATTTCTTTTAAAGCTTCTTCATTTTCACTATAAATACTTTTAACGTAATTTTTAATCATTTTGTCTTTAAATAAGTTATCGTATTCTAGTTTATTCATTGAAAAAGCATCTGAAATTTCTTTTCGTAGTAATTCTTGAACTTTTTTAAATTCTTCTTTTTGACTCGAATTTTTATCTGGTATTATATAAAGTTCATAATAATTATCTAGATTTTTTAATTCAATATCTTTCAAAGATTTTTCTATAAATCTTTTATGATATTCATCACAATATTTTTTTACTTTTTCAAAAATTTCAGCTAAATAACTATCTTCATCAAGGATTCCATTTCTTTCTATATTTTCTTTTGTTTGTCCAATTGGTATTAATTCAAACCTTAAAGTTTTTTGTACCGGATATAAATTATGTAAATTTTCATATAAATTATTCATACTTTCCTCCTATAAGTTCATTAAATCACAATTTTGTAATCATATATGTATATATTATCATAATCATATGTTCTAATCAATACAAAAAAATCAAATTTTTTATCATTTTTTACTTTAAGATATTACTCATTTTTTAAACGTTTATGTAACTATTTTGATTTATTTTAACTTTATTAAAATTGAATATTAGTATATTACATTATTCTATCATTTTTATTCATAATATAGTATAATAGGCAGTGATAAATAATAGTGTAATGGTAATGCACTTTTAGATTCACTTCATTATTTTATTATCAATATATATACCGAATTTATAAGGAGGCATAAAATGTATTTATTGTTAATTTTAGTAGTTTTATTTATTTCAATATTTGCAGAATTATTAAAATAAAAAAAGATATAATGAACTGTTTTTATTGATTGTTCAAATTATATCTTTTATTTTTTGTTGAATTAATTAAATTCTATTCTTATTGAAATATATTCAATGCATTTCTGTATGTATCTATTAATGTAATATCTCACCTATTGTTATCATTTTTGTCTTATAACTATTATTTTTTGATGTTATTTGTAATTTTGGATAACAAAAAGGCACCTTTTACAGTGCCTATAGTGAATAACTAGGACTTGAACCTAGAACTCCCATAAATGAGTGTTTTTCCTTACTAACTCTTATTCACTATTTTTAGTATACCAAATATCATAATATTTTTCAATAATTATTAGTTATTTAGCAATATCCAATAATTTATTTGTATACTCTACCATAAATAATGGTATATTCAAAATTTTACCACTTTTATCCAAATTATTAGTAGAAAATCTAATTGAGATTTCATTATCATTCATACTATTAAATTTTGTTAAACTAGTATTATTAACACTTTCACTAGATTTTACTTCTATTGGTATTATTTTATTTTTTTCTTGTATCATAAAATCTATTTCGTGTCTATCAAACACATAGTAATTTGGATTAGAATTATTTAAATAAATTAACATATTTAAAACATAATTTTCTGTTAATGCACCTTTAAATTCTTCAAACAATTTATTTCCCTCTATTACAATTCTTGAATCCAAATTTGCTTTTCTTCGAAGTAAACCAATATCTAACATATACAATTTAAAACTACTCAAATCTGTATAAGCATTAAGCGGAAAATCTGGTTTAGTTATATTAAATATTTTGTTCACTAAATTTGCATCACTTAGCCAATTTATAGCATCTTCATACTCTCTAGCTCTTGCACCTTCTTTTGCTACTTGATATAAGAATTTTTTATTTTCTTTTGAAAGTTGAGATACAATACTTTCCCATATAATAGAAATTTTCGAATAAATATTTGTTCCTTCTGTATGTTTTCCAAAATCATTTTCATATCCTTTTAGTATTTGCTCTTGTACTTCATTTACCAATTCAATATTTCTAGTAGATATCCAAGTATTAACTACTTCAGGCATTCCACCAATTATTAAATAATATTTTAATTTATCATTTAATTGACTAAATATAATATCAGGTATTTTTTCAATTATATTTATTGAATTCATATAATCAACTAAATTTTGGCATCCATCTGCAATTAAAAATTCGGTAAATGTCATAGGATACATTTCAAGATACTCGACTTTTCCAACTGGAAAAGAAGTATGAGAAAGTTTAATTCCAAGTAAACTACCTGCACATACAATATGATATTCATTAGCTTCTTCATTAAAGTATTTTAATGAATTTAAAGCATCAGGGCACTCTTGTATTTCATCAAAAATTATAAGTGTTTTTTCGGGCTTTATGACACTACCTGTTGCAAATGTTAATTGCTCTAATATTCTTTTTGGATCTTTTGTATTTTTAAATAAATTTTTTAAATCCTCATCATGATCAAAATTGAAATATGCAATATTTTCATATTCTTCTTTTCCGAATTCTTTTAATATATATGTTTTTCCAACTTGTCTTGCCCCTTTTAAAATTAATGGTTTTCTATTTTCTTTATTTTTCCACTCTATTAATTTATCTTTGATATATCTACGCATAGGTATCACCTTCAATTATATTATATCGCTTTAATCACATTTTTGCAATACATTTTCCACCATTTATCACACTTTCACGTTATTTTTTTCTACTTTTATCACATTTTTGCAAGTATTTTTTCTGTTTTTTTCACATTTTTGTAAATTCATACTTTCTTTTTTAATATATTATATGCTAAAAAATATACTATTTTCCTTTTCCATAAAATCTCACAAACTTTATTTACAAAATGATTGTTTTCTCGACATTCTTTTGATATAATTCTTAGTGGATACAATATGATGTATTAGGAGGAATATTATGGGAGAAACAAAAAGATGTCCTGGCTGTACTGGTAAAGATCCATTTTTAGAGGAACTTTGCAAGAAATATGAGCCAATAAAAGACAATTTAATTCAGATGTTAAACGAAGTTCAAGAACATTATGGTTATGTACCAACTAAAGCACAACAAGCTTTATCTGACTATTTAAAGGTACCAATGGCAGAAATATATGGAGTTATAACATTCTATTCAAGGTTTACATTAAAGCCAAAGGGAAAATACAATGTAGCTGTATGTTTAGGAACAGCTTGTTTTGTAAAAGGATCACAAAAAATAATGGATAGACTTAAAGAAAGACTTAAAATAGAAGCTGGAGAAACAACAAAAGACGGAAAGTTTTCTATTGAAGAAACTAGATGCGTTGGAGCATGTGGACTCGCACCTGTATTTACAGTAAATGGTGAAGTTTACGGAAAAGCTACTGTTCAAAAATTAGATCAAGTTCTTGATGAGCTTGGAGAAAAAGAATAAGTAAAACTGGAGGTGCGTATTATTGAAAACATTAGAAGAAATTAATAAAATTAGAGAAGAAAAAAGAAAAGAATTAGATTTAAGAGTAAACACTAAGGCAGACACTCGTGAAAAACACATCCTAGTATGTCATGGAACTGGTTGTACCTCTTCAAAATCTCCAAAAATTCTTGAGAATTTTAGAAAAATAATTGAAGAAAAGAAAATAGAAAATGTAAGAGTAATTATGACAGGTTGCTTTGGTCTTTGTGCCAAGGGTCCAATTGTTATTATTAGACCTGAAGATACATTCTATTCAAATGTAACTCCAGATGATTGTGAAGAAATTATCCAAACTCACATAATCGAAGGAAAAACTGTTGATAGATTACTATGTAAAGATATAGATGGAAAAATAGTTAATAGCTTAGACGAACTTAATTTCTATAAAAAACAAAAAAGAATTGCTCTTAAAAATTGTGGTGTTATTAATCCAGAATGTATAGATGAATACATTGCATTTGATGGATATAAAGCACTAGAAAAAGTATTAAAGAGTATGACACCAGATGAAGTTATAGACATTTTAAATAAATCTGGTCTAAGAGGTCGTGGTGGTGCTGGATTCCCTACTGGTAAAAAATGGTCATTTACTAAAGGATATCAAGCAGACCAAAAATATGTTGTATGTAATGCAGATGAAGGTGACCCTGGTGCATTTATGGATAGAAGTATTCTAGAAGGAGATCCTCACTCAGTACTAGAATCTATGATTATTGCAGGATACACAATTGGAGCAAGCAAAGGTTATATTTATGTAAGAGCAGAATATCCTATTGCAGTAAAACGTTTCCAAAAGGCAATAGACCAAGCTAGAGAATATGGAATTCTTGGCAAAAACATTTTTGATTCAGGTTTTGATTTTGATGTAGAAGTAAGACTTGGTGCTGGTGCATTTGTATGTGGTGAAGAAACAGCACTACTTGAATCTATAGAAGGCAAACGTGGTCAACCAAGAGTTAAACCACCATTTCCTGCTGAATGTGGATTATGGGGAAAACCTACATTAATTAACAATGTTGAAACTTATGCAAATATAACAAGAATAATTTTAGAAGGTGCTGATTGGTACTCATCAATAGGAACAGAAACTTCTAAAGGAACAAAGGTATTTGCTTTGGGTGGAAATGTTAATAACATAGGACTTGTTGAAGTACCTATGGGAACAACATTAAGAGAAATTGTTTTTGATATAGGTGGTGGAATTCCTAATAACCGTAGCTTCAAAGCTGCACAAACAGGTGGTCCATCAGGTGGATGTATTCCATCAGAGCATTTGGATACACCAATAGATTATGAGTCATTAAAACAAATTGGTTCAATGATGGGTTCAGGTGGACTAATTGTTATGGACGATACAAAATGTATGCCAAGCCTTGCTAAATTCTATTTAGACTTTACTGTTAGTGAAAGCTGTGGAAAATGTACTCCTTGTAGAATTGGTACAAAGAGAATGCATGAAATTCTTGAAAAAATCTGTAATGGACAAGGAACATTAGAAGATTTAGATAAACTAGAAAAATTAGCTGTTAATATACAAAGAGGAAGTGTATGCGGACTTGGACAAAGTGCTCCAAACCCAGTAATAAGTACATTAAAATACTTTAGAGATGAATTTGTTGAACACGTTGTAGATAAGAATTGTCGTACACTTGAATGTAAAGCATTATCTAAAATTGTAATAAATAAAGAAAAATGTAAAGGTTGTGGACTATGTCAAAAGAACTGCCCTGTTAATGCAATTGAAGGTGCTGCAAGAGAAATTAGATATATTAACCAAGATAAATGTATTAAATGTGGCACATGTCTAACAAAATGTCCATTCCATGCAATTGGAAACTAAGGAGGTACATAATGGAAGAAAAAATGATTACATTAACAATAGATGGTATAGAAACTAAAGTTAAAGAAGGCACAACTATACTTGAAGCTGCTAAAGTAGCTGGAATAGATATACCAACACTATGTTTCTTAAAAGATATAAATGAAGTTGGAGATTGTAGAATGTGTATTGTTGAAGTTGAAGGAAGACGTGGTTTTACAACTTCATGTATTACAAAAGCTGAAGAAGGAATGATAGTACATACACAAACTCCTGCAGTAAATGAATCAAGAGAAGTAATGTTAGATTTAATATTATCTAATCATCCTCAAGATTGCTTAACTTGCGTAAGATCTGGTAACTGTGAACTACAAAATTTAACTAAAAAATTCAACAAAACAGAAATCGAATTTACAGGTGTAAGATACAAAAAAGCCAAAGATGACTTATCTCCATCAATAGTTAGAGACCCAGAAAAATGTATACTTTGTAGAAGATGTGTTGCAGCTTGTAAAAAGGTTCAAAAAATTGGAGCTATTGATACTGTAAATAGAGGATTCGAATCTTGTATTTCTACAGTAGGCAATTTAAGTTTAAATGATGTAAACTGTACAAACTGTGGACAATGTATACAAGCATGTCCTGTTGGTGCTCTATATGAAAAACCTACAACAAATGAAGTATGGAAAAAACTAAGAGATCCTGAAACTTATGTTGTTGTTCAAACTGCTCCAGCAGTAAGAGTTGCACTTGGCGAAGAATTTGGTATGCCAATAGGTACAAATGTAACTGGTAAAATGGTTACTGCTTTAAAAAGATTAGGTTTTGATAAAGTATTTGATACAAATACTGGTGCAGATTTTACAATTATGGAAGAAGCAACTGAATTTATAGAAAGAGTAAATTCAAAAGGTACTCTACCAATGATTACATCTTGCTCTCCAGGATGGGTAAAATATATAGAAATGAATTATCCTGAACTTTTACCTCACCTTTCAACTTGTAAATCTCCACATCAAATGTTTGGCGCATTAGTAAAAACATACTTTGCAGAAAAAGAAGGAATTGATCCAAGTAAAATATATGTAGTTTCTGTTATGCCATGTATTGCTAAAAAATTTGAAAGACAAAGAGAAGAAATGCAAAATAACGGACTCTATGATGTAGATAATGTAATTACTACCCGTGAGCTTGCAAAAATGATTAAACAAGCAAATTTGGAGTTTACAGAGCTAGAAGATTCTACTTTTGATAATCCAATGGGAGAAGCAACTGGTGCTGCTGCAATATTTGGTACAACTGGTGGTGTTATGGAAGCCGCTTTAAGAACTGCACAAGATATACTAACTGGTAAAGATTTAGAAAAAATTAACTTTGAACAAGTTAGAGGTGCAGATGGAATTAAAAAAGCTACTGTAAATGTAAACGGAAAAGATATAAAAGTAGTTGCAGCAAGTGGCCTTGCAAATGCACAAGAAATAATGGAAGAAATAAAATCTGGAAAAGCAGATTATGACTTTGTTGAAATAATGGCATGTCCTGGTGGATGTGTAATGGGTGGAGGTCAACCTATTAAAAGCTCTAAAGTACGTAGAGAAGTTGATGTAAGAAGCCTAAGAGCAAATGCTTTATATACAATAGATGAAAAGAGTACAATAAGAAAATCTCATCAAAATCCTATATTAAAACAAATATATAAAGATTACTTAAAAAAGCCAGGTGGAGAACTTGCACATAAATTATTACATACACACTATACAGCAAGACCAAAATACAAATTAGAAGAAAAATAAAATAAAGGGTGAAGTTTTATTATACTTCACCCTTTATTTTTTTATTATTTATTATTACCATATTTAAATACATTTAATATTTCAGCTGCATCTGCTGTATCTATTATTCCATTACCATCCATATCACCTATAGCGATATCTTCTTCTGTAAAGTTCTTATATTTAAATAAGTTCAATGCTCTTGCAGCATCTGCTGTATCTACTTCTCCATTTTTGTCTAAGTCGCCTTTAATAATTTCATATACAGCCTCTAGTTCAGTATCAACATCAAAAGTAGTTACATCTTCATTTACCATTTCGTTATTTAGTTTATTTTTAAATCCTACAAAAACCTCATTTAATTCATGGTCATTTTTTATAGTTTCTAATCTTTTTATGTTTTCTGGAGTTAAATTTGTTAATTTACATCCTTCTTCTAAAGTAAATACTTCTTCTCCAATAGTTATATTTACATTATTTTTTATAGTTAATACTGTATTTTTAGAAACTGCTTTTTCTTCATCAAAAGTATTTCCATCCTCATCTACAAATCTTGAAAATCTTTCAGTTTTAAGTGCATCTAGTTTTTGCTTATCTTGTTCTTGTAAATCACTTAAAGAATCATTTTCTTTCAATATAAATGTTTCATCAGAAATAGTTACTTTAACATTATATACAGGACTTAATTCTACATGTTTTGTTATTTTATCCATTTCATTAATTGTTTTTCCTTCAGCATCAATATAACCAGCAAATATTTTTCCTTCAACATTTTTTAGTGCTAAAACAGCATCATTAGCTTCCATATT
>CANQVI010000033.1 GCA_947627255.1 uncultured Clostridia bacterium
GCGGGAATAGCTCAGTTGATAGAGCGCTGCCTTGCCAAGGCAGAGGTCGCGGGTTTGAGCCCCGTTTCCCGCTCCAAATATTAGAACTATATTTTTTAATATAGTTCTTTTTTTCTTGAAAAATTTATGTATTAATGCTATTATCTAAATATGAGGTATTGATAATGAAAGAAACAAAAGATAATATTAAAAGAAAACGAAAAAGTATTATAACTATAATGTTAGTAGTTTTAATTTTATTTTTATTAGCTATTTTAACTCAAATTATTATATCAAAGCTAATTGTTAAAAATGGTAAAGAAAATGAAGATGAAAAGTATGTAACACACCTAGATGAAGAAGATTTAATGGTGGGTGAATATAAATATTTAAATAAAAAGCTAGATAATTTATATGCTTTTGGAATTGTAGATAATTATATTGTAGGTGTAAAAGGTATACAAGATATAGAAAAAATAATAGAAATAGATCCTAATAAAGAATATGACTATTTATATTATAAAAGAAAATTATATTTATTAAATAAAATTGATGGAACAATAGATATAGTAGCACTAGATAAGGAAGAATATAATATAGAAGATACTATATTGCTAAATACAAATGTAGACTCATTTGAAGTATATAATAATATTGTATTTTATATTTCAAATAACAAATTATATAAATATGAAAATGGAACACAAGAAGAAATTAATAGTAATTTAACATCTAAAAAGATTATCTTAAAGAACGAAGAATTATTTTTTGTAAAAGAAAATAATTTAATTAAAATGGACTTTGAAAAAAATGAAGATATAATTCTAAAAAATGTTAATGACATTAATTATTATAACTATTATGAAAGAAATAAGCTAATTATTGATACACAAGAAGATGAAGATAATGTGTTTAAAAAAGTATATAATTTTTATACAGGAGAAATATATAATTCAATAAAAAATAATGTATATTTAATACCTTTTAATTCATCAGACTATATATATGTAACAAATGATTGTGAAAATATTATGAGTATAAATAAATCTGGAAATAGTAAATATATCTTAGATTCAGACTCTAAAATAAACCAAGTTGTTTTTTTAAAGGAAAAATATTTACTTGTTGAAAGAGAAAATGATAATATTTTAATAAACTTAAGCAGTAATGAAATAGAGAAAAATGATAATGTTATAATGATAAATAATATAAGATACTTAAAATAATTAAGTAACACCATAAGTTTAACCTTGTGGTGTTATTTTTTGCTAAAAAACTATTGACAAAATTACTACTATTAGGTATAATAAGACTTGTCAAGATTAGTGGGCGCTTAGCTCAGTTGGGAGAGCATCTGCCTTACAAGCAGGGGGTCACAGGTTCGAGCCCTGTAGTGCCCACCACTTTTTTGGCCTGGTAGTTCAGTTGGTTAGAACGCTAGCCTGTCACGCTAGAGGTCGTGGGTTCGAGCCCCATTCAGGTCGCCATATTTTCTTGGTCAGATAGCTCAGTCGGTAGAGCAGGGGACTGAAAATCCCCGTGTCGGGGGTTCGATTCCCTCTCTGACCACCAAAATATATTTGCGGGAATAGCTCAGTTGATAGAGCGCTGCCTTGCCAAGGCAGAGGTCGCGGGTTTGAGCCCCGTTTCCCGCTCCATTTTTTATTATTTTGTAATAATATAAAAATAAATTAATATAATGTATTAATGGCGACTTAGCCAAGCGGTAAGGCGCGGCTCTGCAAAAGCCTGATGATCGGTTCGACTCCGATAGTCGCCTCCATATTAAAGCTAGAATAGATGAGTATTCTAGTCTTTTTTTATCTAAAAAAGGCATTTTATGGTATTTTGTATTTTACTATTTACTTAGTTCTTTTTTAATGTTAAAATATATATAGATAGAGTAACAAATTATATGAAAATCTACAAGAATATGATAGGGAATCAGGAATTTCACATTTGGTGTTGAAAACTCAAAGTATTGAGGATCCTAAAGATTGTGACAAGATACCCACCTTTACACAAGGGTTTTTATCATTATATCGTTACTTCTATCTTTTTTTTAGGAGAAAAAATGATTATATTTATTATAGATAAGAAGAAATTTGATGTTAAAGAAATTGAACTAATAACTCGTGCAATGAATAAACTTGAAAAACAAATTAAAATAATTGAAAATGGTGGAACTAAATTTGAAAAAATATTTAATAATGATGCAATAAAGTACGATATATTAGGAAATGGCTTTTATACATATAAGTTTGTGGCAGAAAATTCTTCTCAACTTAGAATATTATATAGATTTATTAGAAAAGATAATGATTTTGACTTAGAATGTCATAAAGTTGAAATAAAAAGAAGAAGTGGAAAAGAATATATTAAAAAATTTGAAGAATATGTTAAAAATTATATAGATTAGTATTATATAATATGATAAAATTAAATTGGTGATTATATGAATATTGGAGTATTATTACCAATTTTTTCTTTGCCTAGCAAATACGGCATAGGAGACTTTGGATATGAAGCATATGAATTTATAGATATATTAAAAGCAAATAACATAAAATATTGGGAAATTTTACCTATACATGAAAGTGGAAGATATCCTTATTCACCAATTAGTTATTATGCATTAAACAAAAATTTCATATCATTAGATAAATTAATAGATATGGGACTATTAAAAGATGTTGAATATAAATCTAAAAATAGTAGAATAAAGTATGATGACTTTAAAGAAAAATATTATAAAGAGGCATATAGCAATTTCCAAGAAAATGAAGAATATCTAAAATTTTGCACTAATTCTAAAATAAGTGAATTTGCAAAATATATGAGTAAAAGAGAAAATGAAGATGAAAGTTATTACTTATTTTTACAGTATATATTAGATAAACAATGGAGAGAATTAAAAGAATATGCAAATAAAAATGATGTAGAGATTATAGGGGATATGCCAATTTATCCAGATTTTAATTCGTGTGAAGTAGAGTATAATTCAAAATGTTATGAATTAGAAAATGGAAGTATGAAATTTGTATCTGGGGCTTCACCAGACTACTTTAATAGTGAAGGACAAAAATGGGGACATCCACTTTATGATTTTAAATATATGAAAAAGGATAACTATTTATATCTTTTAGAAAGATACAAAGAATTTCTAAATCGCTTTGATATAGTAAGAATAGACCATTTTAGAGCTTTTGATACATATTATAAAATTCCAATAGATAAAACTGCAAAAGATGGTTTTTATGTTGAAGGACCTGGTTCTGACTTTTTTGATAAACTTTTTGAATTTACTTTACCAGAAAGATTTATTGTTGAAGATTTAGGAGATATTAGAAAAGAAACTGAGATTTTAAGAGATAAATATAATTTTACTAAAATGAAAATAGTTCAATATACTTTAGATTTAAAAAATAAAATAGATAATTATAACGATTGCGAAAATATGGTTATTTATACAGGAAATCATGACAATAATACAATAGTTGGATGGTATAATAGTTTAAGTAATGATGAAAAAGAAAATCTTTTAGAATTCTTAAAATTAAATGATTGTTATAATGAAAGAATAAACGTTGCTATGATAAATTATTGTTTGAAAAGTCAAGCTAAATATGCTATATTTCCTGTGCAAGATATAATAGGATTAGATGAAAATTCTAGAATAAACTTACCAGGTCATGAATATGAAGATAATTGGTCATGGGAACTATTAGATTTTGAAGAATTAAAAAATAATATAAAAATATTAAAAAAATAGTTTTAAATATGTTATATTTATTATAAAATATAGAAAAAGGGGGAAATATGAAAGAAATCTATATAATATTAACTCATACTGGAACAGTTTTGTCTAGAATAATTAGGTGTTATACAAAGGATGAATATTCTCATGTATCTATTGCTTTAGATAAAAGTCTTGAGAATATGTATAGCTTTGGAAGATTAAATCCATATAATCCTTTTTTTGGTGGCTTTGTTCATGAAAAAGTTAATGAAGGAATTTACAAAAGATTTAAAAATACTAAAACTTGCATATATTCACTAGAAATAGAAGATTCTAAGTATAGAAAAATAGAAAAAACAATTAATAAGATGAAAAGAAATAAAGATATGTATAAATTTAATACTTTAGGACTTATAGCTGTAAGTATTAACTTGAGAATCAAGCAAAAAAATCATTTCTATTGTGCAGAATTTGTAAAATATATATTAGAAAAATCAAAAATAAAATATGAATTGCCAGATATAATTAGACCTGAAGATTTTAAAAATATTAGTAATTTAAAGACAATATATAAAGGTAGACTTAATGATTATAATTTATATAGAAATGCATTAGTTTATAGTGCATAAAATAATCAAAATTTTTGCTTATTATATTAAAAATATGTTAATAATAAAAATGTATAATTATACTTTGCTACTTTACAAAAGTTAAAAAATAAAATAAAATTTTATTATAAAGAGAGGTTTATTATGGATGAGTTAGAAGAAAAATATGGAAATTTAGGTTTAGGTGTTAACGGAAAATTTAATATAAATGATGCCCGTGGCAGAATGGATGAGCTTATGAATGATGAAGAACTAAAAGAAGCTCTAAAAAATATGAAAAAAGAAAAGGAAGATGAAGAAAAAAAAGACTATATTATGCCTGGAGCAACTTCAAAAGAAAAAGTAAACACACCTACTAATGATGAAATACTAGATATAAATAAATTTATTGATCCAGAAGTTGGGTTAAATTATCCAGAAGAATTAAGAAGATTAGATTTAGAGTGCATATATATAGGATTACTTCTTAATAATCCACCAGCAATAAGTATGTACTATTATGTAGCAAACATTTGCTTATTTGCTGATCCTAGAATGATAAATATATATAAGGGTGTATTATTTACTGAAGGTGAAGCATACGCTCCAAGTCAGGCAAAGGAAAATTTCAACTTTGCTGTTGAATCAGGAGATGTATATGCATTAAAAACTAAATTAAAACAATGTGTTTCAAAGCAAAATTATGATTTTGAAAAAACATATACCGAATTAAAAAAGATATTTATACTAAGAAAAGCATATAATGGTATTCCAATAAAAGAGATTAAAGATCAAGTTGCTGCTATTACTAAGTATGAATTATATGATCAAATGACAGCTGAGGAAGTAGAAGCAGCTATTGAACAAATAACAGCAACAGCTAAATTTAAAAGTGCTGTACTTAATGATGGCCTTACAAGTTTTTTAGTAAAAGGAGATAACTCATTAACAAATGGATTAGAGATTCCTTTTAAAATATTATCATCTGTTTTTAAAGGAGTAAGACTTGGCGAAACTATGGCTTATGCCATGCCATCTAACTCTGGTAAAAGTAGATTTACAACAGCGCTTGCAGCATATATAGCTTTTGTTCACAAAAAGAAAGTTCTTATCATTTCAAATGAGATGTCTGAAGAAAAAGTAAGACTATGTTTAATAACAACTATAATTAATAATCCATATATTCAAAAATTCCATGGACAAAAAATTAGAAAAACAGAAGGTGAACTACTTGAATGTCAATATAGACCAGATAATCCAAATGATGTTAAAGTAGATGAAAATGGATTTGTTGTAAGAGAAGAAAATGAAACCCAAGAAGAATTTATAAATAGACTTACACGTGTATCTCAAGAATTTAATATGGTTACAGCTGCTACAGATTGGCTAGATAAGGAAATTAATAACTCTATATATTTTATTAATATAACAGACCATACAAATGATGAATTAAAGAAGGTTATAACTAATTATTATTATAGATATAAAGTAGAGTATATGTTTTATGATACATTAAAAACTGATACTGCTAATATAGGAAATGGAGAAGAAATAAAAAGAACAGCAACAATATTATCTAATTTAGCACAAAATTTAGGAATATTTATATGTTCTTCATTGCAACTTGCAGAAAGTTCAACATTGCCTGTTAATTTAACAGTAAATGATTTAGCTGTTAGTAGAACAGTAAAAGAAGTCTTAGATACATTAATGCTAATAAAACAAATACATAATGAGAACTTAGATGACTATGAATATTCTGAAGAAGAAGTGGATACAAAATTTTTCAATTTGGAAAGATTTAAAGACCCTAATGTAAGATATTATGCATGTGTTGTAGATAAAAACAGAGCAGGTGCTAAACCTAAAGTAGTGTTCAGATTAAACTTAGCATACAATGAATGGTATGAGCTTGGATATTTAAGACTTAAAGCAGGAAAAAGTGGGGAGAGTAATTAATTTTACCTCCTCTTTCTATATAACTATGTATATTATAGTATAAAGAATAATTATATTAATTGGAGGTAGTAAATGAAAAAAGTTATTATTATTTTAGCAATAATAGTTGTAATACTTCTTACTGCATTAGGCTTATGGTATATTACAAAACCAGAGCCAGAAGAAGTTGTTGACGAACCTGAAGTTCAAGAGGAAGTAAAAGAATATACGGAAGAAGAAAAATTAGCTTTAAAGGTTGATGAAAAAATGAAGGATATGACTTTAAGGGAAAAAATAGGACAAATGTTAATAGTATCATATTCGGGTACTGAGTATAATGATGAATTAGATACACTATTAAAAGATGTAAAACCCGGTGGATTTATATTATTTAGTGATAATATAAGTACATATCAAAATACTACTGAATATATAAAAAATGTTAAAAATACTGCTTCAATTCCTATGATTATTGGAATTGACCAAGAAGGTGGAAGAGTACAAAGAATAAAAGCATTAGCAGACGCTAACGTTATTACTATACCTAGTATGCTTGAAGTAGGAAGAACAAATGATGAAGAAATATCATATAAAGTAGGTAAAATACTTGCAAGTGAAATTGCTTCTTTTGGTGTAAACTTAGATTTTGCACCAGTATTAGATGTATTTTCTAATCCAAACAATACTGTAATAGGAGATAGAGCCTTTGGAGTAGATTATCAAAGTGTTGTAAAAATGTCACTACCATTTGCTCACGGAATGCAAGAAGAAAATATTATACCTGTATATAAACATTTTCCAGGTCATGGAGACACAGCTGCTGATTCACATGTAGAATTACCAGTAGTTAATAAAACAAAAGAAGAATTATATCAAAATGAATTGATACCTTTTAAAAATGCGATAGATGATGGTGCTCAAGCTATAATGGTAGCACATATTGCACTTCCTAATGTTACTGGAAACTATTTACCGGCAACTTTGTCTAAAGAAGTTATAACTGATATATTAAGAAATGAACTTAAATTTGATGGTGTAGTTATTACAGATGCTATTAATATGGGAGCACTTGCAAATAATTACAATTTGGAAGAAATATGTGAATATAGTATAAATGCGGGAGCAGATTGCCTATTAATGCCAAAAAATCCTGTTGAAACTGTTAACACTATAGAAAAGTTAATTAATGAAAATCGTATATCAGAAGAAAAAATTAATGAAGCAGTTACAAGAATTCTTAAGTTAAAATATAAAAATAAATTGGATGAAGAAAGGACATTGGATTATAACAATATAGGAAAACAAGAAAATATAGATGTTATTAATAGCATATAAAATTATTATTAAAATAGAAGAATTAAAGTTCTTCTATTTTTTTGCAATATTGAATAATATGTCGGTTTATGCTAGAATGAAAGCATAATAGAAAAGAGCTGAAAAAATTTTTCATTTTTAGTAAAGATTTATAAAAAAATATTTTTCGCTAATATAAAAATCCCCTAAATTTCTATTGAATATTTTTTTTCATTGTGATAAACTTTTGGGTATAAGAGGTGTGTATTAATGCAATTATATAATTTAGATACTAAAGTTACAGACAAGTCATATAAAATACTAAATAATTGTATTGAAGAGCAAAGAGCTTTAGATAGTACAAGAATTGGTGAAATAAGAGCAAAATGCAGAAGTATCTTAGAAAAAAATGGTATATATGAAGATAAAAAAAATGGAATAGTATATCAAAATATGGAAAATGAATTAAAAAAGCTAGAAAAAAATATTGCATTTTTTAATGAAAACAATTTTGAAGAAATGACTAAGAATAAAATAGATGCTAGTATTGAAAATATAACTGCAAAAATAGAATGTTTAGAGCAAAAAAGTGATTTTATATATTCAGATGAAAAATACACATTTAATAGAGCATATAATGAAAATGCTATAAGAAATATGCTATTTAATTATTTTGAAACATATAAAGCTAATACAATAGAATTGCTATTAAAAAGAGGATATAGTCAAAACACACTAGATAATATAGAGGACGATATTTTAGAATATAGTACATCTAAAAATTCAGATATTTTAACAGAGAAATTTACACAAGATGGATTTAAGAGCATTAGTTCTTTAAAAGTATCATTAGATGAGCTATCTAGTAATATTCTAAATGAAGCAGAAGCTAGATTTAATTGCCAACTATCAGGGACAGTTTATGATGAACTAAAAGAAAAAAGAGATTTAGTAAAAAATAAAGCAGCTAAAGTTAAAGAATTAATCTATCAAATAAATAGCATAGATTTAAAAGCTGGAGAATTTAAAGAAAAATCAATATTTGTAGAAGATATAAATAAAGCATATTAAGGGTGAAAACAATGAGAAAAAATAGAAGTCTTCTTGTTATTTCTGAGGATAATTTAATAACCAAAATAATAAAAAGCTTAAAAAGTTTTCTGAAAATGAAACAAGAAAGTCAACAAGAAGTAATAAACAATAGAACGGCTGTAGTTCTAAAAGAAGAAAAAATAGAAAGAAAAATTAAAAAAGAGTTAAGTAATGACGAGTTAGGAAAAATGGAAGAAATGGTATTAGAGGATGCATCATACATAGATAAACTAGATGAAGACGAACTTAATTCTTTGGATGAATATTATGATTTTAGAATTAATGAACTTGAGGGAATTTTAAATGATAAAAAATCTAAATATTATAAATTAATATCAGCAAGAAGAATATAGGCAAATAGCGGAGTAATATCTCTGCTATTTTTCTATATAAATATAGTTAAAATTTTATTACAATATAGAAAATATTTTTTGTTTATAATATAATCATTATATAAAGAGGTGATAACATGATAGAAGACTTTAAAGTGCTATTTCATAGTGCTATTAGAATAGTTGCGGATAATAAAGTAATTTATGTAGATCCATATGGATTAAAAGAAAAGTATAATGATGCAAGTTATATATGTATAACACATTCACATTTTGATCATTTTTCACCGGAAGATATAAAAAAAGTAAAAAATAATGAAAGTATAATAATTATAACAGAAGATATTTATGTAGATGTACTAAAGTTAGGATTTAAAGAAAATAAAATAGTTATAGTTGAGCCAAATAAAAAATATCAAATTAATGGGCTATTACTTGAGACTATTAGTGCATATAATATAGATAAAGGTTTTCATCCTAAAGAAAATGGATGGGTAGGATATATTTTTAATTTTGAATATGAAAGAATATACGTAGCAGGTGACACAGATATAATACCTGAAAATTTAAATGTAAAATGTGATTTAGCATTTGTTCCGGTTGGAGGAACATATACTATGGATTATTCAGAAGCTGCAAAGCTAGTTAATAAAATACAGCCAACAATAGTAGTTCCAACACATTATGGAAGTGTTGTTGGAAGTCAACAAGATGCTAAGAACTTTAAATGTTTACTAAATAGTAAAATTGAATGTAAAATTATGATTTAATTATCTTAGGGGGAATTTTTATGATATATAACCAAGATGAAGATGATTTTAATTTTTTATCAGATAAAAGAGTAGGAGAAAAAAATATTACTCAAGAGGAGCCAAGAAGAAGAGGTGGCTCATATCAAGAAAAAAGTCATAGAGATTATAATGAAGAAAAAGTAACATATAATGAAAAAGGTGATGAAGAAAAAGTAGATATATTTAGTATTATCGTTATAGTTATAGCAATAATAGTTGTAGTAGTAGCGGTATTTGTAATGATAAACGTGTTAAAAGGAGACAAGGAAGATAATACTGTACCAAATGAAAATAATACAGGAATAACAGTAAATAAAGATAAAAATGAAGGTACTAGTAATAATACTAATAACAATAATAGCAGTTCAACATATGCAATTACTAGTGTTAATGAAGAATATAAAGCATATCCAATTGAAATAAAAAGTGTAGTTCATGTTAAAGGTGGTAATTTTTATAATAATGGCGAAAAAATAAAAGGAGATAAAGCATATGTAGAATATAAGCAGATAAGTGGATTAAAAGATAAAGAAAAAGAAGAAAAAATTAATGAAATGTTAAAAAAATTAAGTGTTGACCTTTATGATAAAAACTATCTATCAGATAAGGACACATTATTTGTAGATATAACTACAAAATTAAGTGTAAATTTTGATACCTTATCATATGTTGTATATAAAACAGGCGAAGATTTAGACGGAAAAAGAGTTGGAGAAGTAATAAAAACATTAAATATAAGACTAGATAATCTTGAAGAAATCGAATTTGAAGATTTATTTGTAGATAATGCAAATATCAAAAATATATATACAAAATATTCTAAAGGAGCAATAGATACTTTCTATTTTGATCCTCAGAAAATTTATATTTATGATAAAAATCTAAATGAAGATACTATAGAAATGTCAAAAAACTATTCTAATATTGGAATATATAAAAGGTTTTTAGCTAAAGAGTCGCTTTTTAGCTCAAACCCAACTAACAAAAAAGTATTTACTATATTAGATTCTACATATAGTGATAAGACTACAGATAGAGCTTTTGAAGAAAATAAGTAAGTTTAATTTAATACCCAATAATAGCATTTTGCTTTATTGGGTATTTTTTTGTTGAAATTTAAATTTTACTATGATAAACTAAAAAAAGTGAGGAATAGATATGAAAAAGAGAGAAGATATATACGATATTTACTGGTATTTTGCCTATGAAAGACAAAATATCTTTTATAAAAAATTAAAAGGAGAAAAGCCACCATATACTAAAGATGAAATATTATCTACATACAAATTTTGTAATTGTTATAGAGTGCTTGATAGAGTATCACAATATTTAATAAAAAATGTTATATATAATAATTCTGAAAAATATGAAAAAAAGGATATAATATTTAGAATTATACTCTTTAAGATTTTCAATAAAGAGGAGACTTGGGAATATTTACTTAATAATTTAGGAGATATAACATTAGATAACTTTTCATTTAAAAAATATGATTTAATATTATCCAAAATGAAAGAAGAAGGATATAAGATATATAATGATGCATATATTTCTTGTGCAAATAAAGCCTTTGGTTATGATAAAAAACATCAAAATCATTTAGCTCTAATTGAAAAAATGTTTTTAGAAGATAAGATTTATGAAAAGATTATATACTCTAATAGTATGGAAGACTTGTTTAATATATTAAAAGATTATCCGTTAATTGGAGATTTTATGGCATATCAATTAGCAACAGATATAAATTATAGTGATGTTGTAAATTTTCCTGAGGATACATTTACTATTGCTGGTCCAGGAGCTAAAAGAGGAATTAGAAAATGTTTTTCAGATTTAGAAAAATCAAGTGAAAAAGATATAATTAAATATATGTATGATAATCAAGAACAAGAGTTTAAAAGACTAAATTTAGATTTTAAATTTTTAGGAGGAAGAAAACTACAATATATAGATATTCAAAATCTTTTTTGTGAAGTAGATAAGTATTTAAGAGAAAAAAGACCAGATTTGAAAACTAATAGAGTAAAAATAAAGAAAAAATATATTCCTAAAACTGCTAAAATAGAATATATGTTACCTCCAAAATGGAATATAAAAGAGATATAGGAAAAGAATATGGAAAAAAATATAGTATATTATAATGGTAGAAAAATAGAATACGAAATAAAAAAAGCTAAAATAAAGAATATATACATTCATATAAAAGATGAAAGTGTAATTGTAAAAGCTCCATATAGAGTAAATAAAGAGGCTATATATGAGCTTGTTGAAAAGAAGAAGAAATGGATTTATAACGCATTAAATAAGCAGAAATTAGTTGAAGATAGAAGTGTAAATTTAATTAATAAGTCATATATATTTATTTTAGATAAAAAGGTAAATGTACAGTATGAAAATAGAAAAATAAAAAACATAGATATTGATATAAATAATGAGACTTGTTATATTTATTTGCCTTTAGATTTTAAATTAAATGTTGAAAATATAAAAAAGATTGAAAATAAATTAGACGAAAAAATAAAAAATATAGCAAGTAATGAAATATCTTTAATAATGAATAAGTATTCTAAAATTACAGGTCTTTATCCTAATAAAGTGACTGTAAAAAAATTTAAAAGAATTTGGGGAAATTGTTCTTCAAAAAAAGAAATAAAAATAAATCAAAACATAATAAGATATGGAAAAGATGAAATTGAATATGTATGTTTACATGAAATAGCACATTTGAAGTATATGAATCATAAAAAAGAATTTTGGAATTTTATTAGTAAATATATGCCAGATTATAAAGAGAGAGCTAATAGATTAAAAAGATAAAGGAGAGTATTTATATGAAGAAGAAAATATTAGTAGACCTTGACTATGTTATCTGTTATCCAGGCTTTTTAAAGATACTTAATGACTTTTTAGGTACAGACTATAAAGAGGAAGATTTTACAGAATATATTATTGATCCAATTATTGGAACACAAGAAAAAATAAATGAATTTTATGAGTATTATTTAAAACATGATGGATATAAAGATGCTGTATTAATAGATGGAGCAAAAGAGACTCTAGAAAAATTAAGTAAAAATTATGATATATATATTTGTTCTGCTTGTGTTATGTATGGAGTAGAAAGAAAATCAGCTAAATTATTTAAAGATAAATTTGAATATTTAATGAGAGAGTTTCCATTTATTGACCCTGAAAAAATAATATTTACAAATTCAAAAAATATATTTAAAGCAGATGTTCAAATTGATGATAGATTACCAAATATGCTAGGAGATATAAAAGTAAAATTATTATTTGATGCATACCATAATAAAAATATTACTGAAAAGGAATTATTAGATAATAATATTATAAGAGTAAAGAATTGGAAAGAAATTGAAGCTATTTTACTAAAATAGTAATTTATTAATTGCTATCACTAAAAATAAATGATATAATATAATATCCACTTAAAAAAGGAGTGATTACTATGAAGATATTAGTTTTAAATTGTGGAAGTTCTTCATTAAAATTTCAAGTAATTGATATGAAAAATGAAGAAAGGATTGTAAAAGGAAATTATGAAAGAATTGGTGGTAAAAGATCAACTCTTAGATTGAATGTTAGAGGAGAAAAATCCGAAATAGAAAAAGCAGCTAGAAGCTATGAAGAAGCAATAAGAACTGTACTAGCTATTATTCAAGATAAAAAGTATAATATAGTTTCTTCTTTAGATGAAATAGGAGCAATTGGACATAGAATTGTTCATGGTGGCGAAAAGTATAGCGAATCTGTAATAATAACAGATGAAGTAATTCAAGAAATAGAAGATTGTATTCCTTTAGCACCTCTACATAATCCAGAAGGTCTTGAAGGAATAAAAGCTACTAAAAAGGTATTGAGTGACAAACCTATGGTTGCTGTGTTTGATACTGCTTTTCATCAAACTATGCCAGCTACAGCATATATTTATCAGATACCATATAAATATTATGAAGATTATAAAATAAGAAAATATGGTTTTCATGGAACAAGCCATAGATATGTATCTAATAGAGTAGCAGAAATAGAAAATAAAGATATAAAAGATTTAAAAATTATAAACTGTCATTTAGGACAAGGAGCATCAATTTGTGCTATTGACAAAGGTAAATCACTAGATACAACAATGGGACTTACACCTACAGCAGGTATTCCTATGGCTACAAGATGTGGTGATATTGACCCAGCTATAATACCATATATAATGAAATTAGAAAATTTAGAAATTCATGAAATAGAAAGAATACTAAATAAAAAATCTGGTGCTTGGGGTGTATCAGGTGTATCAGAAGATTACAGAGATATAGAAAAAGAATATGCTCAAAATGATGAAAGGTCAATACTTGCTCTAGATACACAAGCATATAAAATTGCTCAAACTATTGCAGCATATATGGTAACATTAGGTGGACTAGATATTCTTACCTTTAGTGGTGGAGTTGGAGAAAAAGGCTTTGAAGCAAGAGAAAGAATATGTAAACAATTAGAATTTTTAGGAATAAAATTAGATAAAGAAAAGAATTTTGTAAGAGGCGAAGAAAAGTTAATCAGTACTGATGATTCAAAAGTAAAAATATATGTTATACCAACTAATGAAGAATTAATGATTGCAAGAGATACATATAAGTTAATAAAAAAATAGTATATAAATTAAGAAAGAAGGAGTAAAGCTCCTTCTTTTTTGTTTATAGAAAACCCCCAGATAGTCTGGGGGTTCAATAAAGCTTTCAGCGATGAGTAGACAAAAAATACC
>CANQVI010000034.1 GCA_947627255.1 uncultured Clostridia bacterium
TGAAAATGGAACAACATTAATTGTAACTTCTGGTATGGGAAATGCAACTATACCAATAAGACTATTTAATAGACCAGAAATTGTAGAGGTAAAATTGCTATCTTAACGAAAATTATTTAAATAAAATAGACATAAGTGTTGAACTTTTATGTAACATATGTTATAATAGCCTTATGCGTTTTGTGGGAGGAAAAAATGGAAGAATTAGATATAATGGAGATATTGTACGCATTTAAGAAGAAATTTAAGTACATAATTCTAACTGTAATTATATTTGCATTATTAGGATTTGCTTACTCAGAAATTTTGGTAGTACCTATGTACAAATCAACAATTTCTTTTGTACTTTCAAAGTCAGTTGATAATAATGTAGAGGACAAAAATAATGGAGAAGCTATAACAACAAATGATATTACACTAAATTCAAAACTTGTAGCTACTTATAGTAAAATAATAAAAAGTAGAACAATCGCTAAACAAGTAATAGATTCTTTAGGTATAGATATGAAAGTAGAAAAATTTATATCAAATATATCTGTTACATCACAAGATGATACAGAATTAATTGAAATTACTGTATCTAACGAAGATCCAAAACTTAGTGCTGATATTGCTAATTCATTAGCAGAAGTTTTTAGAGAAAAAGTAAATGAAGTTTATGGAATAAATAACTTATCTGTAATTGATGTACCTGAAGTAGCAGATTTACCATACAATATAGGAACTATGAAAAATGTAGTTTTATTTGCTATCATTGGTTTGGCTATATCATGTGGAATTGTATTTATAATTGTATATTTTGATAATACTGTAAAGGACGAAAAGGATATAGAAGATTTATTAAATATACCAGTTATAGTATCAATACCAAAGGCTGAAGAATATTCTGAAAGGAGGAAGTAATTAGCATGGAAAAAAGTGAATTAATTGTTAATGATTTTCCACGTTCACCAGTATCAGAAGCATTCAGATTATTTAGAACAAATTTATATTATTTATTTGAAAATAATGAGAGTAAATCTATATGTATCACTAGTTCAGATGCTGGAGAAGGAAAAAGCTGGGTAAGTGCAAACTTAGCTACTGTTTGTGCACAATACGGAAAGAAAGTTTTAGTTGTTGATGCAGATTTAAGAAAAGGAAGACAACATAGAATATTTAAAAGAAATAATAGAACAGGTTTATCTGATATTTTAAAAGAACTTAGAGGAAAAATAGACGAAGATGATGCTAAGAAAATTGTAGAAGAACTTACTGTAAAAATACAAGACACAGAAGTAAGCAATTTATATCTTTTAACATCTGGTCCAGTTTCTTTTAATCCATCAGATTTATTAGGAACTGCTAATTTAGATTTTTTATTAAAACTATTAAAAAGAGAATTTGATTTAATAATAATCGATACACCTCCTGCTTCCATAATAACTGATGCGTTATTATTTGCTAAGACAGTAGATTATATGTTTATTGTTGCATCTTCTAAAAAGACTAAAAAAGAAGTGCTATTAAATACTAAAAAAGCTGTTGAAAATGTTGGTGGAAGAATACCAGGTATAATTTTAAATCAAGTTTCTAGTGAAAGAAGAAAGGAATATTCAAACGCATATTCAAGATATGTAGTAGAAAAATAAATTAAAAATTAGTTTTATATTGGAAGGGGGAGTTTAATGTTAGATATGCATTGTCACATTGTTCCTAACGTAGATGATGGAGCCAAAGATTTAGATACATCTATTCAAATGGCAAAAGCAGCTAAACTTTTAGGTTACGATGGAATATTAGCCACATCTCATTATATTGTTCCTGACAACGAATTAGTAAATAGTGAGTTTATTAAAAAAATTGATGAACTAAATAAAGAATTTAAGAAAAATAAAGTAGGAGTAACTGTATATAAAGGTAATGAAATTTTCTTTACAAATGATATTGTAGATTTAATTAAAGAAAAGAAAGTATGTACTTTAGCAGATTCAAGGTATGTATTAATTGAATTACCACTATATACAAATGTTATACCTTTAAATGTATATGATGAATTTAATAAATTACAAGATGAAGGATATATACCAATACTTGCACATCCTGAAAGATATGATTTCACTACTAAAAATATCAATCTATTGTATAATTTAATTGAAGCAGGAGTGCTATTACAAGCTAATATATCAAGTATATTAGGAAAATATGGTATTGACGCTAAAAATAATGTTAAGAAAATGCTAAAAGCAGATATGATACATTTTTTAGGAACTGACTCTCATGGTATATCTAATTATTCAACATATAATAAAGCTATAAAGAAAATAAAGAAATATATAAGTGATGAAGAAACATTTAATGATATAATGTATGGAAATCCATTAAAAGTTTTAAAAAATCAAAAAATAAGTATATGGTATCCTGAAATTGAGGAAAAATAAAACTTAGAAGATTAAAATTCTAAGTTTTATTTTTTTTACTTATATGTTATAATCAAATACAGGTGATACTATGAATAAAGAGAAAGAAAGAGCATTACTAGTAGGGGTTAATATAGATAGCCAAGAAAACTTTCAAAAACTTATGGATGAATTAGAAAATTTAGCAGTAGCATGTGATATAGAAGTAGTTGGAAGAGAAATACAAAATTTATATGAGGTAAATAAACCTTTATATATAGGAAAAGGAAAAGCTGAAGAAATATCTAATATTGCACAAGAACTTAATGTAGATTATGTTATATTTAATAATGAATTATCTCATACACAAATAAGAAATTTGCAAAAAATAATAAATTGCTCAATTTTGGATAGAACTTCTTTAATACTAGAAATATTTTCTAAAAGAGCTAGAACTAAAGAGGCAAAGCTACAAGTAGAAGTAGCTAGATTAGAATATATGTTGCCAAGACTTGTTGGACTTCATTCTTCACTTGGAAGACAAGGTGGAGGTGCTGGACTTAGTAATAAAGGCTTAGGTGAAAAGAAAATAGAGCTAGATAGAAGAAGAATTGAAGAAAAACTAACAGAATTAAAGAAAGAGTTAGAAGAACTTTCTACTGATAGAGAAGTACAAAGAAAAAAGAGGGAAGAATCAGAAATACCTCTTGTAGCATTAGTTGGATATACTAATGCAGGAAAATCTAGTTTAATGAATTATATGATAGATAGATTTGTAAAAGATAATGATAAAAAGGTTTTAGAAGAAGATATGTTATTTGCTACTTTAGATACATCTGTTAGAAAAATAGAACTAGAAGATAATAGAAAATTTTTATTATCTGATACTGTTGGATTTATAAGTGAACTACCACATGACTTAATTAAAGCTTTTAGATCAACTCTTGACGAAATAAAAAATGCAGATTTATTATTGCAAGTTATAGATTATTCTGATCCTGATTTTTATTCACAAATGCAGGTTACTAAGGAAACTTTGGAAAAAATAGGAGCAGGAGATATACCAGTTATATACGTATATAACAAATCTGAGTTAATGTTAGATAAATTACCACTTGTTGATGAAAATGAAATATATTTATCTATAAAAGAAAGAAAAGGAATGGATGAATTAATAGATATAATAATAGAAAATTTGTTTAAAAATTATAAGAAATGTAAAATGCTAATTCCATTTTCTCAAGGTGCTGTAGTTTCATATTTAAATGACCATGCTAATGTGATGTCCACTGAGTACAATGAAAATGGAACTTTACTTTTAGTTGAATGTAGAGAGGCACAATACAATAAATATAAAGAATTTGTAGTAGAAGAAGTACAATAATGTACTTTTTCTATTTTTTTGTAAAAAAATGCTAATAATATAAATATGGAAATTTTAATTTTTATTTTAGTTGGAATAATTAATGGGCTGTTTTCTAGTGGCGCAGGACAAATATTAATATTTTATTGGGTATATATTTTAAAGAAAGATACAAAACTTTCAAGAAATCTATCACTTAGTATTATGCCTATAGTATCAATTCCAACATTTATATATTATTTAAGCAAAGTAGATGTTAGTGTTATAAAATGTGTAGTTTTAGTTTCTATATCAATATTATTTGGGTGGCTTGGTAATAGCACTATGAATAAGATTAATGGAAAAATATTAAATTTAATATCTGGAATTTTTTTAGTTATTATAACATGCTATAGCTTATGGAGGTTAAAATGATTTATCTAATTGCTTGTATATCATCCTATTTATCTGGCCTTGGAATTGGTGGTGGAGCTTCATTTATTATACTTGTATTACTATTTAATCTTTTAAATATTAATGAAGCAAGAGCATATAATTTATTATTATTTATTTCTACAGGATTAGTAATATTTTTTAAAAATTTTAAAAAGGAAAAAATAATAAATAAAGAATATATAAGAGCATTATTATTTATAATAATAGGGTGTGCAATAGGAATGATTTTAAATAAATTTATAGATGAAAAAATTATTAAAAAAATATTTTATATTTTCATGTTAATTATTGGATTTTATGAAATAATTACTAGTTTAAAATCTATTAAAAATGTAAAAAATATTTTTAAGAAAGGAGATAATTAATATGGAATTTATAAAAGGTACAATAATTGGTATGGTCGCAGGAGCCTGTATTGGTGTAATGAAAAATGATATGCTTTGTGATATAGTAAGATGTGGGAAAAAAGAAATAAGAAAAATAAAAAGAAAATTAAGCTTTTAAAATATTGGATTCAAGAGTAAAAATGATACTTTTGAATCCTTTTTTATGTAAAATAAAATCTTTTGCTACTTTTTACCAACTAATGCTTGATATTTAACTTTATTTATAATATAATTATAATGTATAAATTTGATTATTAGATAAGTGAGGAATAGTTATGGAATATAAAAAAGTTATAACATCATCAATTATAATAGCATTTTTAATGGCAATCGTTAATGAATTTATATTTGCTACTGAAAACGTAGTTACAAGCGATGCAGTTTTAGACGGTACATTGAATGTTTTAGTATTAATTCAAAAATATTCATGGCCTTTTGTAACTTTATTAATGATTTTTGCTTTATATAAATACTACGTTATAGGTTCAGAAGTTTTATCTGATAAAATTCAAGGTCAACAAATGGTTGTCGGTATTTCTATATTTATGGTAATAGTACAATGCTTACCATTAGTATATGCATATATAATCATATAATAAGATAAATTAAATATTATAATTAATATATAGCCTAAAATTAGATTGAATGGAAGGGAAGAAAAATGAGGGTACTTTTTGGAATAAGTAATGATGATACAGTAAAAGGTATTGTTAAATTCTATGAAGAAAAATATGGCGAAAAACTAGACTATAAAATAGCATACTATTTTGGTCAATTTAGTCAAGAATTAGCCTCTGGAGATTACGATAGGGCTGTTTTAAATGAAGAATTAGAAAAATTACCAACAAAAAGTTATGCTGAAGCAGATAAGCAATTATTTGAATACATAGATGGAATAACAAATAACTTTGAAGCAAGAGACTTAATATTCATTGCTTCTGAAAGAAGAAAATTAGGAGACGGATTTCTTTCTAGATTGTTTGTACTTGGTGTATATACTACACTTACCGGTTCGGATAGAACAAAAGGTAAAGTTTGTGCAGCAATACATAGTCCAACTACTAAAAAAGAAGCAAGAAAATATTATGATAATAACGCCTCTGCAACTGATGTATATAATTCAGTAGAGGTTAGTGAATTAGAAATAAGAAAAATAATAGCATATTATAAAAACCTTAATGGTGATACAAGTAAATATAATGAAATTTTTGATAGAGTATTAGCGCAATATACTACTGATCAGATGACTATTATAGTTAAGTATTTACCAGCAGATGTAAAAGAATATCTAGAAAAAAATAGTAAATCATATAAAAATATTATTGAATCTTCAAAAATACAAACTTCTACTACTGTTCAGCAACCTGAACCTGTGCAACAACCTAAGATTACTAATAACAATAATCAAAATGCTTTTGAAATTCAAAAGGGAAATGATATAGCACAGAAAATAGTAGTTAAAGAAGTACCTAAAGAAAAAATAGTAGAAAAAGAAGTAATAAAAGAAGTACCTAAAATAGTAACACAAGTCGTAGAAAAAGAAGTAGTTAAACAATTCTATGATGTACCAAAAGATTATAGAAAAACAGTATGTTTTGTCGGAGCACCAAAGGCTGGAACAACATTTTGCATTAATGCCATAGGGACAATTTTAGCAAAACAAAAAATAAAAACAGCAATGGTAGATATGACAAGAAAAAGAGATTTATATACAATTTATACATATGATAATACTGGAAAAAGAAATATTGCAGGAGAAAGTTTAAGATATGCTTCTAGTGGTAGAAATGAACCTTTAGTATATGATAAACTTAGCATTTATACTGCTGTTCCTGGAGAAGATAGAAAATCATATAATCCTAATGTACTTGTTGATACAATAGTAAAAAATAATAATGTTGTATTAATTGATGCAGATTTTAGCACACCATTAGATTATTTCAGATTAGCTCAAGATATATATATAGTACAAGACATGAATATATTGAATATTAATCAAATAACTATGTTTTTAAGAGAGCTAAAACAACGTGGAATAGGAATGGAAAAAGTAAAAATAATAATAAATAAGTATGTTGAATGTAGTCTCGGAACAAAAGATATTATTGATGGAATAGCTACATATACTAGTTACGACTTAAAGATGTTTGATGAACTATTTAATCCAAGGAGAGTACAATATTTTATATTACCATTTGATGTTGGAAATTATACTAAATATGTTGAAATGGTATATAAATATTCAAATAAATTTTCTAGTTTTACTAAAGAATTTCAGGATAATCTAAGTGAGATAATAAACAGTATATATCCTACAAAAGGTGAGGTAAGTGTAGAAGAAACACATTATACTGAAGAAGGCAAGAAAAAAGGTGGCCTAGGAGGATTATTTAGAAAAAAATAATGTATTTTTTTGATTATATGTTTATAAGGAGAGTGATAGTATGGATCAAAATACAACAGTTTTTAAACCACAAAAAGATGAATCTAAAAGAGTAAAAGAAATCATGGAGCAAGTTGTGGCTGCTCTAAAAGACAAGGGATATGAGCCAACTAGTCAAATTATAGGATATATATTATCTGGCGACCCAACATATATAACATCTCATCAAAATGCTAGAGCTTTAATTTGCAAAATAGAAAGAGATGATTTATTACAAGAAATGATTAAAAAGTATTTAGACTTATAAGGTGTTTTATGAAAAGAATATTAGGAATAGATTATGGAGATGTAAGAGTTGGTCTTGCAATCTCCGATCCTTTAGGAATAACTGCACAAGGACTAGATACTTTGGTTATTAATGGTAGCGATAAAAAATTTATATCTGGAATTCGAAAGTTAAAAGATGAATATGATTTTGATGAAGTAGTAATTGGATATCCAAAAAATATGGATGGAACTAAATCTTTAAAGACTGAAAAAATTGATGAACTTGTTTTAAAGTTAGAAGAAATAGGTTTAACTGTGCATAAATGGGATGAAAGACTTACTACTGTATCAGCATATAAGACTATGAGAGAAATGAATATATCACAAAAAGATAAAAATAGAGTTGCAGATAGATTTGCTGCTACATATATATTAGAAGGATATTTAAATATGCTGTCTAAATAGCATATTGGATATATAACCATGCAAGGAGGAAAAGAAATGGATAATGAAGAATTAAATGGATGCACAGGTTCATGTGGATCTTGTGGAGGATGTGGCTCATCAGGAAGTGAAGATTCTCTACCAATATTAGTATTAACAGATGAAAATGGAAAAGATGTTACTTTTGAAAAACTAGATGTAGTTGTTCTTGAAGATAATAGATCATTTTTAATATTATCTGAATTAAAAGATGACGAAAGTGAAGAAATTGAAGTTGTTATACTTGAAATAAAAGAAGAAAATGGTGAAGAAGTGTACGACACTGTAACTGATGAAGAACTATCTAAAGAAGTATATGCTAAATTTTTAAAACAACAAGGAATAGAAGAAGAATAAAAAGAGCGAAAGCTCTTTTTTTTAACAAAAAAACAAATTTGTGAACAATTTGAAAAGTCTATGTAAGTAGTGAATTTTTGGTGAAAAGAGACATAACTTATTTATTTTTACTATCTGCTGTGGTATAATAATTATCGGTGATAAAAAGATGCAAAGTGCATACAAATTATTTAATATTAGTAAGGAATTAGAAGAACTTTCAAGAAAAACAGAAGATGAATTAAAAGATAAGTTCAAAGAGTTAGAAGAAACTGCTTTATATAATCAAGCAAGAGTTCTTAAAGCATTTCAAAATGTGCCAATAACACAAATGCATTTTCAAAAATCTACAGGATATGGTCATGGTGATGTTGGTAGAGAAGCTATTGAAAAAGTTTATGCAGAAATATTTGATGCTGAGGATGCTTTAGTAAGAGTACAATTTGTTAGTGGAACTCATACTTTAGCAACAGCTTTAAAAGGAATACTAAATTATAATGATGAAATGTTAGCAATTTCTGGAAGACCATATGATACACTTTGTACTGTAATTGGTCTTGAAGAAAATGAAAAATCATTAATAAATTCTGGAATAAAATATTCTCAAATAGATTTAGATGAAAATGATAATTTTAAATGTGAAGAAATTAAGGAATACTTAAAAAATAATAAAGTAAAATTAGTACATATACAACGTTCTAGAGGATATGCTGTTAGAAAAGCGTTATTAATTTCAGATATAGAAAATGTAATAAAAGAAATAAGAAGTGTAGATAAGGATGTAATTATATTTGTAGATAATTGCTATGGAGAATTTACTGAGGATAAAGAACCAACAGCAGTAGGAGCAGATATTTGTTGCGGAAGTCTAATTAAAAATGCTGGTGGCGGACTATGTGAGATGGGTGGCTATGTATGTGGTAGAGAAGACTTAATAGAAAAAGTCGTTCAAGAATTATATTGTCCTGGCCTTGGTAAAGAAAACGGAGCTACATTAGGTCAAAATCAAAATATAATACAAGGTTTATTCATGGCACCAACTGTAGTAGAGTCAGCATTAAAAGCAATGACTTTTGCATCTAAGCTACTAGAAAATTTAGGACTTGATGTATTTCCAAAGGCAGAAGATAAAAGAAGTGATATAGTACAAATTATTAATTTCCATGATAAAGATAAATTAATAAAATTTATTCAAGGAATACAATATGCATCTCCAATAGATAGTAATGTTGTACCTATGCCATGGAATATGCCAGGATATTCAGATGAAGTTATAATGGCAGCAGGAACTTTTATGGAAGGAGCATCTATTGAGCTTTCTGCAGATTCTCCTATGAGAGAACCATATGCAGCATATATGCAAGGTGGTCTTTCATATGAATCAGCTAAATTAGCAATTTTAATTGCTACTCAAAAAATGCTAGGAGAAAATTAATGAAAGTTATAGTAATAGGAGCTGGAGCAGCTGGAATGATGGCTGCAATTACAAGTGCTAAAAATAATAATGAAGTTATTTTACTTGAAAAGACGTCAAGTGTTGGAAATAAATTAAAAATTACTGGTAAAGGAAGATGTAATTTAACATTTGACGGTGGCATTGATGAATTTATGGAAAACATAGTAAAAAATAATAAATTTATCTATAGTGCCTTTATGAATTATACAAATAAAGATGTTGTAGAATATTTTGAAAGTTTAGGAGTAAAAACTAAAGTAGAAAGAGGTGGAAGAATATTTCCACAAAGTGATAAGGCTGAAGATGTAGTAAATGCTCTTAAAGCTGAACTTTCAAAATATAATGTAAAAATATACTATAGAACTCAACTTGTAGATTTTATAGTAGAAAATGATACATTAGTTGGAATAATTACAAATAAAGGAACATATTATGCAGATAAATTTATAATTTGCACTGGTGGTATGAGTTATAAAGTAACGGGTAGTACAGGTGAGTGCTATGAAATTTTAAGAAAATATAGACATAATATAATAGATTTAAAACCAGGACTCGTACCTTTAAAAAGTAATAATGAACTATGTAGAAAATTACAAGGCTTAACTTTAAAAAATGTAGGATTTAAAATTTTAGATAATGAAAAAATTATATATAACTCAATGGGCGAAATGTTATTTGCACATTTTGGACTTACAGGACCTATAGTATTATCTGGTAGCAGTTTATTGAATCGAGTGGAAAAAGTGGAGGAAAAGTTTACAAAAAACAGAATTTGTGGTATAATTGATTTGAAGCCAGCGCTAAACCTCGAAACACTTGATAAGAGGGTAAGAAGAGATTTTGATAAGTATTCAAATAAAGAATTTAAAAATTCACTTAATGACCTGTTACCTCAAAAGCTAATACCTGTAATTATTGAATTAACTGGAATTAATCCAGATAAGAAAGTACATCAAATAACTAAGGAGGAGAGGAATAAGTTAGTTTATTTACTTAAAAATTTGGTAGTTGATATTAATGGATTTATGCCTATCGATATTGCTATAATAACATGTGGAGGTGTTGATGTTAAGCAAGTTAATCCAAAAACTATGGAATCAAAAGTGTTACACAATTTATTTCTTGCCGGAGAGGTTTTAGATGTGGATGCTTATACTGGAGGATTTAATTTACAAATAGCTTTTTCAACAGCGGTAGCTGCTGGTAAAAATTAAGGAGGAATGTTATATGGGAGAAAATGAGTATCAAGGAAATAATTATCAAATTATTCCTGAAAAAAAGAATTCAAAGACAGCTAAGATATTGCTAAGTGTTATTGCTATGATATTAATAGCAGTTTTAAGTTCTCTTACAACATACTTTTTGGTTGCAAGAGGTAATGGTTTGAAAATTAGTGGAGCAAACAATACAACATACAATGTAGAAAATGTTGAAAATCCTGTTGTTGCAGTTGCTAAAATTGCTGGTCCATCTGTAGTTGGTGTAAAAGTAGATTATTTTGAACAAGGATTTTGGGGTGAAGTAGAAGAAAACTCTGAAGAAGGTTCTGGAATAATTTACACAGAAGATGGATATATAATTACAAATTATCATGTAATTGAAGATGCTGTTTCATCTAATACTGCATCTGTTACTGTCACTTTGTCTGATGAAAATGACTACGAAGCAGAAGTAATTGGATATGATGATGTAACAGACTTAGCCGTACTAAAAATAGATGCTACAGGTCTTACAGCAGCAAAATTTGGTAATTCTGATGAATTAGAAGTAGGACAATTAGCAGTTGCAATAGGAAATCCATTAGGTCATGAATTTGCTGGAAGTGTTACTGTTGGATATGTATCTGCTTTAAATAGAACTATAACAACAGAAGGAAGAACATACAAGCTAATTCAAACTGACGCAGCAATTAATCCAGGAAATAGTGGTGGTGCTTTAGTTAATGCTAAAGGAGAAGTAATTGGTATTAATACAGTAAAAGTTACAGACACTACTGTTGAAGGATTAGGATTTGCTATTCCAAGTAATGATGCTATAAAAATCATTACTGAATTAATGGAAACAGGAAAAATAGTAAGACCATATATAGGAATATATGGAATTGATCTAGATTCAATTACTGCTTCAAGAAATAAACTTGTCGAAGGTGTATATGTATATCAAGTATTTTCAAATACACCAGCTAGTGATGCTGGACTTGAAAGAGGCGATATAATAGTAGAATTTGATGGTCAAGAAGTTAAAACAAAACAAGAACTAAATGATATAAAGAATTCTAAAAACATAGGCGACAAAGTTAAAGTAAAATACTATAGAAATGGTGATTACAAAGAAACAGAGATTGTATTAACTGGAGACGATAACACATCAACAGGAAGAGCTACAAACTAATTAAAAGAATGTGATATGAATTTCATATCACATTTTTTTTGAAATTTATATAATAAAATGTTGCAAAAAAAGACAAATTTTGATATATTCTTTCTAGTAGGTGATTATATGAACAAAAAGAAAATTTTTATATCAATTTTTGCAATTATTCTTGCTATAACAGTAGGTGTATTAGTAGGCATGATATATATAGATAAAGAAGAAAATGATACTAATATACAACTACCTAAAGTATACTTCAAAGGCGATATTACTAATATGCAAACTAAACAAGATGAAAGAAATATAGAAATATCGTATAAAAGTAAAGATGTAAATTTTGAAACTTATGCTAAAATTAAAATTCAAGGTACATCTAGTTTAAGTTATGATAAGAAAAATTACACTATAAAATTATATGAAGATGAAAATTATGAAAATAGCAATAAGATAGATGTTGGAAAAGGCTGGGGAAGCCAAAGCAAGTATTGTCTTAAAGCAAATTGGATAGATAAAACTCATGCTAGAAATATTGTATCAGCAAGACTTGCTGCTGTTGCACAAGAAAAATATAATGTCTTTAGTGATACTCCACATAATGGTACAATAGATGGATATCCTATTGAAGTATATATAAATGGAGATTTCTTAGGAATATATACTTTTAATATTCCAAAAGATGACTGGCTATGGAACTTAGATGATGAAAATCCAGATAATATTGTAATTGGTATTGGTGATTATACTAAGGCTGGTGCATTTAAAGAAGAAATAACTACATTTGAAGGTTCAGGAATAGACTTAGAAGTAGGACAAGATACACCTGAGACTATAGAAAAAGTAAATAGACTAATTAGATTTGTTAAAGATTCATCTATAGAAGAATTTAGGGATAATATAGATGAATACATAAACTTAGATTCTTCTTTAAATTACGTTGCAATGGTTACTGCAATGGATGGAGTGGACAATTTAGTAAAAAATTTAATGATGGTAACCTATGATGGAAAAGTATGGTATCCTAGCCTTTATGATTTAGATTGTACATGGGGAACATTTTATGATGGCAGTATACTAGAAGACTACAATGCACTTCCAAATAGTACAAGTAGTGCATTATGGCCTAAGATGTTGGAAGCTTTTCCTAACGAAGTAGCAGATAGATATTTTACACTTAGAAAAGAACTTCTAACAAAAGAAAATATACTTAAAGAATTTAATGATTTTATAAGTGGAATACCTGAATCTTCACTAGCTAAAGAAAATAAAAGATGGAAGGATATACCTGGACAAGATATAACTCAAATTGAAGAATTCTTAGATTATAGACTTCCTTATGCAGATAAATATATGAATGGACTTTATAATGTTGATCCTAGCATTGAAGTAAGATATTCAACTAAAGAAAAAATTTCAGAGCCTGTAAAAGTAACTCTTAAACCTAATAGAGAGGATATAGTAATAACAAATAATGAAGGAAGTAATACATATACATTTACAGAAAATGGTACATATACATTTGAATATCAAGATTGGCTAGGAAACAATAAAGGAAGCATAGAAGTAAATGTAGATTGGATAGAATAAAGTACAATACCGCTTAAGAGAAATCTTAAACTATTTCTATTGAAATAGCAGATAATGTATGTTATAATATAAATGATATATAGGGAATTGGTTTTTATAGACCTATATATCGTTGATTTGAGTCGTAAAAGGGGACATTTAATGTCCCCTTTTACAATATATATATATTGCATCAAGTATGATTTATAAAAGTAATATTTTGTAACTATTAATAGCTATGGAATATACATAAAATTGAAAAATAATAAAAATAATGATATAATATAAGTAATTATATGTATTCAATATACAAAAGATTTTTTATATGTTTTAGGATAATAACTATTTATCCAGTCATATAATTGCGTTAGAACCATTAAGG
>CANQVI010000035.1 GCA_947627255.1 uncultured Clostridia bacterium
CCTGTTATACATTTAATTAATCTTTTTGTTATATCTTCATTTCCAACATGTCCAAATATTCTTTTAAAAACATAATCGTTTGTTGGAATATATTTTTTATTATTCTTACTCATACTTCATCTCTCCCTTCAGTAGCATTAATTATAGCGGGAGAATTTTGTATTTTCAAATAAATGTATATTGCTTTTCTTAGCATTTTTACTCTATTTTTGGCATATAAAAACAGAGGTACTATTATAATACCCCTGCATTTTATATAATGATTTAATTTCTTACTTTTCTTTTTAAATTAATATATATTATTAGTGACAATGTTAAAAATATAGTAATATATAAATATAAATTTATATCTGACGTATTTGGTAGCTCGAAATCGCTATTACTTCTAAAATTATTCTTAAAATATATGCTATCATGCTTTTCTTCATCGCCATCTTTTATAATTGTTGTATAAGTTTCTAATGTAGAATAGTCCGTAGAATTTTCTACTGAAACTATTAATGTATATTTACTGTCATCATATTCACAAGTAACATTTTCACCTTTTACTTGATATACATCATATTCATAAACACCAGGTACATCAAAATCAATAGGTCCTAAATTAAATGTACCTGCCTCTGTAACAACTAAAGTATATTCACCATTTTCTGAATTTTTTGGCATTGGATTATCTTTATCTTTAGCTATCATTTTAAAAACAAATCTATCTGTTTCAACACGACTAGAATTTTCACTTAAGTTTGTTATTTCTAATTGTAAAGGTATATTGCTAAGCTCAACCGCATTAACATTTTGAATAGATAAAAATAACATAAGTATTATCATTACCATAAAATATTTAACTTTCAATTCTAATCATCTCCTAACTTTTTATTTAATCTTACCAATAAGACGTCCCTGCCATTAGTTGTCGCAGATGAACATGTAGATAAAGCAATTATTATATCGTCTTCTTTTAAATTGATTTCTCTATAATTTATACTAACTTTTTTTATATAGTCTATTAATTCTTGTTGTTTTGCTTTATCGTCTTTATTTACACTATAAATATATTTATCATATGCATCAGTATCTATAAAGGCAAATGTTTCTAAATCATATACGGCATCACTTGTATATATAGTACCTGTTTGATTTTTTTCAAAAAAATATTTATCTATAAATTTCTTAATATCTCCAAACATTGCACCACCATCCATATGATGTCCAAAAATTATAGAGTGTAAATCTTTCAAATCTGTAGAATTTCTATAATCTAAGAATAATGTACCTGCTATAGAATAATTTTTATATACATCTTTATTTAAATATTCTGCATTAGTTTTACCTTTAACAACAGGATAATCAATACTAGTTCCATCAATAGTAATCCAAGCACATACATCTTTATTTATATCTTTTAATCTTGAAAACGATTTTGCCGGATCATCTTCTGTAGGCTTCAAGTAGCTCACAGAATAATTAGATGCTCTAATATATAGTCTTACAGTATCAAATAAAGCATATAAGCAGAATAAAAATGCAATTATAAGAACTACATATATTATAACATTTAATATTTTATCTGCAAATTTTATCAGTTTATATGCCATATTTAATCTGTTCTCCTTTTTTATTGTTCTTCTTGATTTCTTTTATTAGATGCTACAACAAATAAAGCACCAATTAATACAACACCTACAACAAATGGTAATACATTAAGTATAATTCCTGTTGGAGCATTATATTCTTTTGTATTTGTATAAGTAACTTCCTCATTTGAAAGTACACCATTTTCTACTTTGTTATCAAAAAGTGTTCCTGTAACTGTAACATCTTCTCCCATATCAGATTTTCCAGTTCTTTCTCCTGTAGCTTCTTCACCATAAGCTTTATATTCACCAGTATATGTAGCTTCTTGGTTTTCAACTACAGTATATTCTGCATTTGCTGGTAAGCCTTTTACTACAAATTTTTCTCCATTTTTTAATTTTAATGTTATTTTTCCATCTTCTTTTCTAACAGTAGTAGGATTATCATTTATTGTTCCTTCTACTAATTCACCATTTTGATAATATTCAATAGTGTATGTTTCTCCATCAGCTAAGTTATTTAATGTAACTTCAAACTCAAATGCTTGATTTAAGTTTGCATAGTTACCTTTTACTATTTTGGCAACACTTAAATCTGCAGAAGTTTCATATTTACTTACAAATGGATACTCTACTTTATTTGGTGTATTATCTGCATCACTTCTTGTTTTCTTAGTTTCACTATCTTCTGTTTTCTCCCAAACAACTATATCTGAAACTGTTACTTTACCTGTTGGTACTCCAGTTTCTTCATCAATTTGGTTAATTACATATACATCAATGTAGTATGTTTTAGTGTCATATTCTACACCTTCAACACCACCATTTTGCTCAGTTAATTGGTATCTATAAACACCTACTTCTTTACCTGAAAAATCTAAAAAGTATGTTCTTGAACCATTTTTTTCAGTATTCTCACCATTTGGTGTAACAGGTATAACTAGTTCTCCACCATCTGGCATATAATCTAGTTCATCTGTTTTTTCAACACCATCTTTAGCAAGTGTATATTTTACTTTTTCTAGATTAAATCTAAACTCTGTAACATCTGGTAGTAATCCATCACTTGCAGTAACTTTTTTGTTTATGACAATCTCTGCATTTGTTTTTACTTCTGCTGGTATACTTGCTGCAAATACAAATCCCATTGAAACAAAAACTACAACTGCTAACATTGCCATTAAAATTTTCTTTGTTTTCATCTTTCTTTACCTCTTTTCATTATATAAAATATATTTTCATATATTTATACCAAATTTAAAATCCACGTCTTCTAATAATAGATATAACTTTACCATTTATCTCTTTTAAAGATACTTGTCCAAAATGTCTACTATCTACTGCGTTTGTTCTGTAATCTCCAAGAACAAATACACAGTCCTCATCAACTACATATGGAAAAGTTATTCCTGACGCATTGTCTGGATATGTATCAAAGTATATATCTTCTTGTTGCACATTTCCATTTACTATAAGATCTCCATCTTCTGTAATTTCAACAATATCTCCAGCCTGTGCTACAATTCTTCCAATATAATTTGAAACATCCTTTCTAAATGAAATTACTTCACTATTTTGATATTGTGAGTTTATCCTAAAATATACTACAACATCTCCATCTTTTATTGAAGGATACATATTTTGTCCTTCAACAAATTCTATGCCATAAACACTTCTTAAAAGTACTATTGCAATTATAATAACTGCAAATACTTTGAAGAAGAAATACAACATATCTTCCTTTTCTAAAGCTTTCTTCTTTTTTTGTTTTATAACAGTTTCTGGAAGAATAGATTCGGTAACTTTATCTTTCATTAAGTCTCCTCTCTAGTAGTTCTATTTCTGTTTGCTGTTTTTCATAAAGTTGTTTATATTCTAAATTTAATTTTTCAATTTTATTCCAAACATCAACCTCATCTATTCCACCAAAAATCTTTTTTTTAAATTTTATATTATTTAAATAATTAGAAATATCTTTTATATCTTTTGCCAATTATATAACCTCACATTCTATACTAATGTACCATATATACAAAGTTTTATCAACATTATTCTTTTCTATTTTTTCTAGATTTACTAATTATTACAAATAATATTACTACTATTACAAAACCTATTGCAAAAGGTATTATATTTAGCAATATACCTGTTGGAGCAGAGTATTCAAGTTCATTAACGTAATCTATTGTAGTATTCTTAGTTAATACTCCACTTGTTGTTCTATTACGTACCTCTTTTTGATTAATATATGTAGTATAATCTTCTGCGTTAAGTTCCTTTATAGTGTATGTTGAATATTCAGGTATTCCAGAGATTTGTACTTTTTGTCCATGTTTTAGACTAACATTTCCATTGCCATTTACAATATCTCCACTTTCAATCTCACTTCCATCTGTATCAAATACCTTATATTGTACATTTCCTATATATTCTTCTCCACTTTCTGCAGTAACTTTAATATTAAATTCAAAAGCTTTATTTACAGAAGCGTAATTTCCTTTAACTTGTTTTGTTATATATAGGTTTGGCCTATATTCATATACATATGTAACAGTTGATTCTTCTTTATCCATTGTTCCAGAAGTAGGATCACCTTGAGCTTCGATAAAGAAGTAATTTTCAAATTCTGAAGCGTGCTCTCTTTCTACTTCTTCTCTAGAAGTCTCATAGCTATCTCCTATAAATCCTTCTTTTACAACTACATCATCTATTATTTCTCTACCATTCTTTGTAACATATCTAGCTGTAACTTTAGCTGGTACTCTTTCAAATTCAACTGCAACAATAGTATCTTGTGTTACATTAAATTGATCTAGAGTAAGTGGTTCTCTTGGATTGTAATTTTCTGGTAAAGTTACTTCCTCACCATTTATAGTTACACTCTTTACTCTCCAACCATAAGCTGGTGTTACCTCAATTGGTAATTTATTTTTCTCACCATGTGGTACAACTTCATAAACATCTTGTTCTTGTCCTGTTATTGTACCTCCTTCTTGGTCTCCAACAACTTCTGTTGAAACATTATGTGGTATTTTTTCAAATGTAACAACAACATCTTTATCTTCTGTTACACTATCAAAATGTGGTAATGTATACTCAGAAGTTATATCATCTGGTAAATCTTGTTCTACGCCATTTACTGTAACACTCTTTATTTGGTATCCTTCATTTGGTGTAATAACAATATCCTGTTCATTTGAATCACCATTTGGAACTGTTTCATATACATCTTTTTCTTGACCAGTAATTCTTCCACCAATTCCATCAACTCTAGTTTTTATATCATGAGTATTTATTGTATTAGTAACTGTAATTTCATATCCATCTGCTGTTTTTTGAGATACTGCTTTACTTGTATAATACTGACTCTCATTGTACTCTCTTGCTGTAAATTCAATTTCATCTCCGTCATTATACTTATAATAATTAACTGTAGTCTCCCAAGAATCGCCTTCTAAAGTACATACTTCTAAATGATTTCCATCTGCAAATAACTCTATATCTACTGATGTTGGTCTCTTTGAGTATTTATCTGACTCATCTTCCCATACTTTCTTTAATTTTATACTTATATTTTCAGGTGTGTGTGTATTAGTTATGATTACTTTATTTTCATCTTCTATTTTATCTGTATATTCTACTTTATATCCATCTGGTATATTTTTCTCTACAACAGAGTATACTATTTTACTAGCATTGCTATATACATCTAAGTTTTCTATTTCAGTCTGCCAATTATTAGTAGCATTAAGAATTATATTATCATAACCTGGTACTGCTACACCATTTGCTCTAAGCTCTACATTTATACTTAGAGGTCTTATTCCATCTCTATTGTTATCATCCTGCCAATCTTTTTCAATAATAATGTTTCTCTTTTCTATATCGTGTGTATTTATAATCTTAAAGTTATTATCATTATATTCGTATGTTGCAACATAATCTGTTACAGGAGTTTCTTCTAAAGTATATTCTATTGGTACACCTTGTGCACCTTCTCTATATACTGGTAGTCCTGTAATTGTTGTCTTCCAGCTATTTTCATCAGATAAAGTATATGTATTTGATTGTTCTACTCCATCTGCTTTTAACTTAAATTCAACAGATGATGTTCTCTTTCCATCTTGGTTGTTATTATCTACCCAAGATTTCTCAACAGTTATTTCTTTTGTTTGTATATCATGAGTATTTGTTACTGTCCATGTACCATCTTTATTATCTACACATTGTCCTTTATATCCACTTACAGGAGTTTCTTCAATAGTGTATGTTATTGGTTTTCCATTTTTATTTACATTTATATTATCAAAAGTATATGTCCAATTTCCATCAATACCAGCATCCACTACTGCATCTTTAAGATTTTCTCCATTTGCAATTAAGTGTAGAGTAATATTTTCTGGTCTTACTCCATCTCTATTGTTATCATCTACCCATACCTTATTTACAGTAAGACTAGTCTTTTGTGGTACATAACTATTAGTTATTACCCATGCTGTTTCAAAGTCTAGATTTGAAGTTCCATCAACTATTTGTGATGTATATTCTCCAAGTTCTGATACTTCTCTAATTGAGTAGCTATACTGATAGAATTGTCCATCTTCGCCTTCGTAATATTTTTCTACGAAATCCCATTTATGATTCCATCCGTTTGCTTCATTTAAAGTTATAAGACCAATGTTTTCTCCATTTAATGTATATGGCTCTGGTTCTTCACCTTCTTTTGCTACATATAACTGAACTTGTACTGAATCAGGTCTTATGCCATCAGCATTATCTTCATCATCCCATACTTTTTGAACAGATATTTCTTCTTCTGGTGGATAAGCATTAAATATTATTAAGTTCTTTTGATCATAAATTGTACCATAAGGTGCTACATCTGATACTTCTTTTACAGTCCAATTTATTACTTCACCATTTTCATATACTGGTAAATCTTCAAATGTATATATCCATCTATTTGTTGGATTATCATTTTCATTTGAACTATTATATGCTATTCCACTTACTTGATTTGATTCATCTAGTGTTATTGGACCATCATATAGTTCACCATTTTTATATAGTTCAAATTGTATGCTTTCTGGTCTAAATCCATCTTTATTTGAACCATCTCTCCATATCTTAGTAACTGTTCTACTTTTAGTTTCTGGTATATGTGTATTTGTTATAGTATATGAGTCTGAGTTTTCCACTTTAGGCTCTATATCTACTGTATAATATTCATTAACGTTAAGTTCTTCTATTGTATAATTTATCATTGAGCCAGATTCGTAAGCTGGTAGATTTTCAAATACACCGCTCCACTCATTTGTATCTCCAGATAATGTCATTGTTTTATCTACTTCACCATTTTTAAGTAGGTTTATAGTTATATTTTCTGGACGTTTTCCGTCTTGGTCGCTATTATCATTCCAAACTTTTGTAACAGCAATATTTTTTATCTCAGGAGTATGTTCATTTGTTATTGTACAATTTCCTTGAGCATCATATGCATAGCTTGGTGTATAATCTACTACTTCTTGCTCGTTAAATGTGTAATTTATATTTGTACCTTCTTCATTTAAGTTAAGGTTATCAAAAGTATGAGTCCATCCGTTTGCATCATTTAATTCTATTGTATCTAGTATAGTGTCATTTGCAAGTAGCTCTACTGTAACACTATCTTTTCTCTTTCCATCTTGGTTGTTATTATCATTCCATACTTTTGTAACTGTTCTAGTAGTCTTTAAAACTTCATGTGTGTTTGTAATAGTAAAGCCATCATCTGTTTTTGAAGTTACTGTAGTATAATTTGGAACTTGTTCCTCTTCTATTTCATAATCTATTGGTGTGCCGTTTGCACATACAGGTAAGTTATCTACTGTATAGCTCCAGCCATTTTCATTATTTAATTCTATAGTTTGTCCAACTTTTCTTCCATTTGCTTTTAAATCAACATTAACTTTTAATGGTCTTAATCTATCTCTATCATCATCATCTTCCCAAATTTTTGTTATAGTTATACTCTTAACTTTTGGTGTATATGAGTTAGTTATTGTATAATTATCTCCATCATTTGTTTGTGTTGATGTGTATTCTGGAGGTACTTCTTTTTCTCTTACTGTATATGAAATTTCTTCACCATTTTCATTTACAGCTACATTTCTAAAGCTATCAGTCCATCCATTTTCATCATTTAAAGTTATTGTTTTTTCTACTGCTCCATCTTTAACAAGTTCAACATCTACACTTTCTGGTCTTAGTCCATCTTGGTCATTTACATCTTGCCATACTTTCTCTACAGTTATCTCTTTAACTGCTGGAGTATGTGTATTTGTTACAGTGTATGTATCGCCTTCATTTGAATATGTAGTGGTATAACCTGGAACATATACCTCGTTAACTTTATAGTCAATTTCATCTCCTGCTTTATATACAGGTACTGTAAGTGTTTGTGTCCATGTAGAACTTTCACCACTTAACTCAATTCTGCTCTCAAAATCTTCTCCTGCATATAGCTCTAATTCTATGTTTTCTGGTCTTAGTCCATCTTGGTCATTATTATCTTCCCATACTTTATTTATAGTTATCTGTTTAGTTTCAGGTTCATGTGTATTTGTTATAGTATAAGTATTTGTATCTTTATTTAATAATACTTCACTAGTATAGCCATCTGGTACATTTAATTCTTCTACTGTATAAACAATATCTTCTTCATCAAGATTTGTAACATCTAAGTTTTCTATAGTTTGTTGCCAAGAATTATCCGCATTTAATTCAACGTTTCTATATTCAGGCACTTCCACGCCATTAGCTTTTAGAACAAACTCAATTTCACTTGTTCTCTTTCCATCTTGGTTGTTATTATCTTCCCATACTTTCTTTACAGTAATATTTTGAAGTTTTATCCATTTTGCATATATATTTACATCGTCTACAACTTCATCCTCAAAATTATATGGAGCATCTGTAGCTTCATCATACCAATCTACAAACCTATAGCCTTTTTTTGTAGGTGCAGTTGGTTCATTTGCATTATGTTGATATTCAACTTTCTCTTCATATACTTCGTGGTTTTCTGTTACAGTATAAATATCTCTTTCATCTGTCCATTCACCACCCATAGTATCATATCTTACACTATACTCTTTATTTTTGAAGTATAAATGTAATTCTGCAGTTCCTTCTGTTGTAATAACTATCATTAAGATATCACTATGTTCTCTATCAAACTCATGTCCTGGATATAATCTTTGTCCCTCTACTGAATCTGGAGCTAAATAATCTTCATAATTTATAGCATGAATCTGTGTACCAACAGAGTCTTCGCCAGAATATTTATAATCTGGCTCTTTAGGATAAGTTCCATCCTTTTGCATAAAGTAATAGTTTACTTCAAATTTTCCTTTATTTTCTACCTTTTTATAATAGAAATAAATTGCGTTATGAGCACCTTCATTATTATTTTTATCTGTAGTTAATACTAAGAATTTTTTGTATGCATCTACTTGGTAACCATCAAGTTCTTCAAATTCCTCTGTTACTGTATAGATATCGTCATAATTTTCTCCTTCATTTTTTACTTGGAATTCTCCTTCTTTTGATGGAGCTAATTGCTTATTCTCTGGTGGAACTTCTCCATTTTTGTATACTGTTCCATCATCTAAAACATAGTACACTTTATATTTCATACTAGGTTGTGGTGTATAGAAGAAGTTAATTACGTTGCTTGCAGTATCAGTTGTAACTTTAAGAGATTTTTCTGCTTTATCTACAAAGTATAAACCATTATCTCCTACTGCAGCAGCTTCTTCTGTAACTGTAGTATTGTATTTTATGCCTGTAACAGTTTTGTCTGATAGAAGTTTATCTTCATTTGTATATAGTGATGTGTCTGTAATTAAGTTACCATCAGCATCATATTTTGCTCTATAATATCTTACTATATAGCTTCCATCTGAACTAGGCTCCCATTCAGCTGTAAGCTCTAGGTCTTTAGTAACAATTTGTGATGCATTAAATTGATATTCTACATATTCGTCCTCGTCGTTATGGTAATACCAACCAAGAAATGTATATCCAGACCTTCTTGGATTAGTTGGTCTAACACCAGTATTCATTACAAATCCCGTATTAACTATTCTTACATATTTACCTTCTTGTATAGTATATCCTGCAGTACTACCTCTCCAAGTTCCACCTTTTAAATCGTATGTTACCTTATATTTAGGTGTTACCCAATTGGCATATACTATTACATTCTGTTCAACAGTTGGAATACTATCCCAATCAACTAAATTATCAAATTCTGGGTCATAGTACCAATGGTCAAAAGTCCAGTCAGTATTTCCTTCATCTGCAACAGCATATCTAAATCTATTTCCTGCATCTTTTTCCCATTCTTTCCATTCATCTTCAAAGACAGATAGGCTAGCACCATATTTTGCATATATTTTATATTCTCCTGAGTTATTCTGCTTCCTATATATTCCTCTGTTATTAAATTTTTCTATCATATTTTGACTTGGTATATAATCTTCACTGATATTATTAAAAGTAATCTCGTATTCATTTCTGTTATAATAGAAATAAATATCCGCAGCATTTTGCTGTGTATTTCCACCTTGTCCATCTGTACCGTAATCTTTATCTACGTAAGTAACTCCTGTGATTTCAGGTGCATTCATACCAGATTTGTTAGCTGTAGCTGCCACTATATAATTTGCAACTTCTTCATAATATACACCACTTCTATATTCTTGACTTGTACTAGAACCTCCTGACTGATCAAGTTTATCAAGCATTATATGAAATTTAAAATATTTTGGAGAACTAGACCAATAACTATACATTATATGTTCTTGAGTAGGATCTGACGGATCTATAATTAAATCTGATGACATAGAGTAATATTTTCCTTGAATATTATGGTTGGTATGATTTTTCCAATATTGAGAATTTTCACTTGTTCCCCATGTCATAAAAGAATATGTAGTCCTACCTGCTGTAACATCATCAATATATTCTGGTGAAGGCCACTTATCTGATATTGTTTCCATATATTTTGCAGTTATTGTGTATTCATCTTCTGTATATGTTTGATTGTTAATTCTTATGCTAGGATCTTGTGTAACTGATATGCTATAATTTGTGTTTGATCCATTTGTATTAGGAGGTATTTTTCCTTCACTTCCTATTTTAAACCTTACTGTATATTCTTTTCTATCGTAGTATACCTTTACATTAGTAGTTCCATCACCGTTTACATTTTCATCTAAATGTTCATGGCTCTTATCTTCATTACGTGTTAAATATTGTATAGCATCTCCTTTTAGATATCTCATACCTTCATCTATAATATCATGTATATTTGTAATACTGTGAATATTTATTCCTGTATCAACTTTTTCACTATTATTGTCTACTCCTACAATATACGTACCAATATTAGTATAGCCATCATCATTGGCATTTTCTAAATAATAGATTATTGTAAATGATGCCTTGCCATTATTGTATGTTGCTCTAAAAAATAAATCATTATCTGGCATAGTCTCTGGAATAACTGCTCTTGAAGCTGTTTCTTCACTTTCTATACATTCCCAGCTAACGAATTCATATCCAGATTTAGTTGGATTTTGAACACCATTAAGTTTGTCTTGTACTCTTTCTCCATAATGTATAGGTATAGCATCTTGGTTTGTACCACCATCTGTATCAAAGAATAAATAATGCTGATTTAAATCGTAGTATAGATCTAAATCTGCTCCATCTTTTTTTACTTCAGCATTTAAATTAGATTTTTCTGTATTTAATGTATATCCTTCTATTTCTTCTGCTACTGTTTCAACAGTATCACCAATATATACATTTTCAGTATGTGTAGTTGTTGTAGGATCACCATATGCTAAACTTCCGTCCGCTTCTACTTTTTGTTTATATATATTAACTCTGTAACTTGAAGCTGATGGGTTATAATTTACAGTATAGTATATTTTGTGAATATTAGGAAAGCCTTCTTGTTCTTCTACTTTTACATTTGTTAAGCTTCTCATTTCATCTAAGAAATCATCATCTATTGTATAATTTATTTCTGTAACATTTGGTGTGTATCCATCTATTGCAGGAACAGTAAGATTTATCTCTTCACCATCATCATAGCAATATACGTCCTTATTTAATGCTACTTTACCTGTTCTTGAATACATATATCTTACTGTAAATATGTACATAGTTTGATTTTCATCAGTAACAGTCGAACTTCCTATTTGTTCTCGCATATTTTGGAAGTTTACGAATACGTTACTTCTAAATACAAATATATACATAACAGCAATCAAAATTATCGCTATAATTACAGCTTTCTTGCTTTTATTTTTCCTCATATACGTCCTCTTCTTTGCATTTTAAAACTTTGCCTTAATTATATCATTTAATTAAATATAATATTTATATTTTGAGCTATATTTCAGCTTTTGTTGTCGTTTTTTTTTTTTTTTAAAAAAAAA
>CANQVI010000036.1 GCA_947627255.1 uncultured Clostridia bacterium
TTTCCTCTTTTATAACACTTTTATCTTCTTCCATAATATATCACCTTAAATTACAGGAACATATCCTGCGTTTTGTGCAACTTTTTGCCCTCTTTTAGATAGCATTTCATTTGCTAATTTTCTTGCTGGACTATTTTCATCATCTGCTTTATTAATTACAATGTAATATGCTGTTGTATAAGGGTAAGAGCCATCTTTTATAGTTTGTGTATTAGGCTTTACTCCATTTATACCAAGTAATTTTATATTACTTGCTACTTCACTATCTATTGTTTGGAACATTGTAGTTGCATAGTAGTAATATGAATATCCAATAGAACTTTTTCCATTATCGTATGATGAAACGTAGTTTATTATTTGTGCCATTGTTTCTAAAAGATTTTCTTTTGGTGGATCCATTAGAGGTTTATCTTTCATTACAAGAGATAGCATACCAGTTTGGCTACCAGAGTTAACTGGTCTTTGATATGCAACTATATTTTCATCTTCTCCTCCAACTTCTGACCAATTTTTTATCTGACCAGAGTATATGCTTTGTATTTGGTCACTTTTTAAATTATCTACTTTATTTTCTGCATTAACATAGAAAACAAATCCCTCTTTAACAACTGGAATTACCTCAAGCTCTACACCTTTATCTTTTGCAAGTTGTAGTTCTTCTTCTGAAGGCTCAGTAACTACAATTAAATCTACCTCATCATTTATTAACTTAACGTAAGCAGGATGAGTATTAGTATATTCTAAAGAATTTACATCTACATCTTCACCTACAAAATTTTTAATAAATGCATTTGTTAAAGGTTGTGTTGCAAGAGAAGCATCTACCTTAGGATAGTTTTCTAAAGCATATAATGGTTCTGTTGATATTGTATTTTCTTCTATTTCTTTTTGTCTTTGCTGTGATAATTTTTTCTCATATATTTTTGTAACTGCAAAATATACTCCAACACATATTAGCATAACTAATACTATAATTATGCTTATTGTTATAATTGATTTTCTTTTGTTTTTTTCCATATAATCACCTTAATTTAATATTAGCACAAATAGTATAAATTTAGCAATAAAAAAGACTATGAAAATAATATTCATAGTCCCTTTTTTACTCACTGGTTCAATGCAAGAAGTAAAATACTCCTTTTCTCTACATTTTCTTCCAGCTCGTATGAGTCAAACTCAGTTTTTCGGCTTACGCCAAGTTTCTCTCTAACCTCCTTTGGCAAAGTGAATCTGTATTTTGCATCAGAAGTCAAATGCATTTGGTAAAAATCCATCTTTTCTCCTGAAATCTGCAAATACATTTTGCCGTCTATTACTTGTAGCTTCAAATAAACATCCGTATCGATGTTGTATACCTTCCTAAATTCAGAAGACATTAAAATCCGATACTGTGAATCCGTCCTAAACCGATAAAATGTTTCCTTGAGCATGTGTAATTTCCCTCCATTATTAAATATTAGGTTATGAAATAACTCCTTTAGTATTATACCATTATTACTATTATTTTTCAAGTTATGGTAACTAAAGTTATAGTTTTTCTATTAATTTATTAACATTTTCTTCAGTTGTTGCCCAAGAAGTACAAATTCTAATTGCAGTATTTTCTTCATCAATATTACAAACTTTATAAAAAGAAAAATCTTTTTTAAGTTCATTTAATTTATTATTATTCATAATTACAAATTGTTGATTAGTATACGAATCATAAAGTAACTTATATCCTTTCTCTAACAAAGCCTCTTTAATTTTCATAGCAAAATTAACAGCTTGTACAGATATTTTAAAATACAAGTCATCTTCCATTAAGGTATCAAACTGTATTCCAAGTAATCTTCCCTTTGCAAGTAGTCCTCCGTTTTGCTTAATATAATATCTAAAATCTCCTTTTAGTTTTTCATTTACTATTACAACTGCTTCTCCAAATAAAGCTCCTTGTTTAGTACCACCTATATAAAATACATCACATAAATTAGGTATATCTTGAATTTTTAAATCTGTGTCTTTAGCTACAAGGCCATAACCAAGCCTTGCTCCATCAATATATAAATACATATTGTTTTTCTTACAAGCATTGTATATATCATTAAGTTCACTTTTAGTATAATTTGTACCACACTCTGTTGGTAGCGAGATAAAGACAAGTTTTGGCATAACCATATGCTCAGGTGCTTCATCTTCTGAATATATTTTAGCTATATCATTAATCTGTTTAGCAGTTATTTTGCCATCACTACTTTTTACTGATATAATCTTATGTCCTGAGCTTTCTACTGCTCCTGCCTCATGCACATTTATATGTCCAGTATCTACACATATTACAGCTTGATAAGGCTTTAATATACTAGATATTACTACTAAATTAGTTTGTGTACCACCAACTAAAATATGTACATCTATATCATCTCTTTTACATACATTTTTAATTTTCTCTATTGCACTTTTAGTATAGTCATCATTACTATATCCTGGTGTTTGTTCATAGTTAGTTTCTACTATTCTTTTTAAAATTTTTGGATAAGCACCCTCTAAATAATCACAATCAAATCTTATCATATACTTTACCTCTAAAAAAATTATATTATATATAATAAAAATATACAATAATTTAATATTGAAAGATTAATATGAATATGATAATATCATATTGTATATATTTATATACTAAGAATTGAGGGATTTTATATGACTGAATTTTTATTAATGCGACATGCAGAGCCAGATTACTCTGAAATAGACAAAAGAAAATATGTAGGTTTTGGTAATGACTTAGCCTCTTTATCTGATAATGGTATAGAGCAAGTAATTGCAGCCTCAAAAAATGATATTTTAAAAGACGTAGATTTAATAATTTCCTCTCCATATACAAGAACTTTACAAACAGCTTCTATATTATCTAGAGAATTAAATAAAAAACTAGCAGTTGAACTAGACTTAATGGAGTGGATACCAGATAAGTCATATTTATATGATGAATATGCTAAAGTAGTAAAATGGCGTGAAAAATATGAAGAAAACGATGGTAAACATGTATCACCAGATGATAACTGGGAGCAAAAAGAAGAAATAAAATACAGAGTAAATAATGTACTTAAAAAATACTCTAATTATTCTAAAGTATTAGTTGTAACACATGGTATGATAATAAATGCACTTACTAATACAAATAAGCCAGAACATGTACAGCTTGTAAAATACGAGTTGAAAAACGAACAATAAATGATATAATAATTATTATTGAAAGGAGATATTTTTATGGCAAATCCAATAGTTACAATAGAAATGGAAAATGGTGATATAATTAAAGCTGAACTATATCCAGCTATAGCACCAAATACTGTTAATAACTTTATATCTTTAGTAAATCATGGATTTTATGATGGCATTATTTTTCATAGAGTTATAAAAGGATTTATGATTCAAGGTGGAGACCCTGATGGTGTTGGTACAGGTGGACCTGGTTATTCTATAAAAGGAGAATTTGAAAGAAATGGTTTTAAAAACACATTAAAACATGAAGCAGGTGTACTATCAATGGCAAGATCTATGCTTCCAAACTCTGCAGGTTCCCAGTTTTTTATAATGCATGAAAATGCACCACATCTTGATGGCTCTTATGCAGCTTTTGGTAAAGTAATTGAAGGAATGGATGTAGTAAATAAAATTGCTAATACACCAACTGATTCATCTGATAGACCTTTAACTCCTCAAGTTATGAAAAAAGTTACTGTTGATACACACGGAGTTAAATTTCCAGAGCCTATAAAATATAATTAGAATTTTATCTAAATATATCAAAAAAAGCCTCTATATTCGTATATAGAGGTTTTTAATTTATGATATTCCAACATCATTTTCTGGTATATTATTTTCATCATTATCTGTATCTTGTTCTTCTTTTTCATTATCTTCTGTTTTTTCTTCTTCATCTGAACTTGGTGTAGTTGTATTTTCGTTTTGTATAGTCGGATAAGTAGTAATATAGCTTTCACTATAGTTATTTTTAGGCGGACTCTTTTTAACATCTTCCACAACTTTCTCATTCTTTTCATCTTCATCCTCATCAGACCCGCTATTTGCAACTTTTCCACCTATTATAAATGCTAGTATAAATAGTATTATTATACATATAGCAATTATAGCTATTTTATATTTGGATATTATATATTTTAAATTTATATTTTCTTTAGTCTCAGTTTCTTCTTCCTCATTAATTTCTTTGTCTTGAAGTTCTATAGCATTTGGGTCTATTTTAAATCCGTTATCATAGTCATAAAGTAGTCTTTTTCCATCATCAATTAAAGTTTCATAGGCCTCATTTATTAGCTTTATTTTTTCCTCTGCTTCTTCTTTACTTCCTTGATATGAATCAGGATGATACTTTTTTATTAAAGCCCTATATGCATTTTTTATAACTTCTTTTGAAGCATTTACACTGACTTCTAATATTTCATAATAATTCATAAGCATTCCTCATAAATGTTATATCATATAGTAAAACAAATAGCAAAAAAAAATAATGATATTATTGTGAATTTTTAAGCATTATATAACATATATATACTTATATAAGGAGGTAATTATGAATCCATTTGATTTTGAAAGTCCAATTACAGGTCAAAAATACTATGATTGGAAGAACATTTATCCAATGCCCTATGATAAAGTAACAACTAGTCCATATACTAAAGCTAGAGTAATACTAATGAACGGATGCGAAACTGAGCAAATATTTTTTCTTCATCAGTTTCAAAGAAATTGCCCAGACAATAATTTAAGACGTGAACTTGCTAAAATGCGAAGAATTGAACAGCAACAGCAAAAGCGAATACAATGCTTAAAACCAATAAATGAAAATATATTAGAAGAAACAATAATATATGAGCTATTAGCAGTAGATTTAACAGCTAGAATGGCACAATGTGAGCCTGATTCATATGTAAAACAAGCATTAGACTTTGCTCTTTTAGAAGATTTTGACCACCTATATAGATATTCAAATTTAATGAAACTAGAATATGGAAAAAATGCCGAGTATCTTGTTGGAAAATATACAGAAATAACACCTGGAAGACCTACTATATCACATCATAGAGATCCGTCAGATACAATTAGAAGATTTACTGATACAAAAGCAGAAACAATTACTAAACTACATTGCAATATTATAACTGCTGCGGAGCAACAAACTATGAATTTTTATATGAATGTATGTAATCTTTACCCTTCTGAGCTTGGAAGAAGACTTTACCAAGAAATTGGTATGGTAGAAGAAGACCATGTTACACATTATGGCAGTTTATTAAATACATCTCTTACTTATTTAGAAAACTTAGTAATGCATATGTATACAGCTTGTTTCCTTTTCTACTCTTGCCTTCAAGATGAACAAAACTCACAAGTTAAATGTGTTTGGAAAGATTGTTTTTACCAAGAAGTAGCAAACTTACAAAAATCTGCTAAATTATTAGAAGAATATGAATGTAAACATTGGTCTACAGTAGTTGAAGATGGAACATTCCCTAAATTATTAAATTTAGGCCCAAATGTCGAGTATGTTAGAGACGTACTAAAAAATACTGTTACTTGGACCTCACTTAAAGAAGATTATTGTCCTGTAAATTTAATGCCACTAGATAGCGATTTCTTTCATTATCAATCTATTGTTAATAACGATATAGATTGTGAGCCAGCCCATAACGTTATATGTAAAACAATAAATAAATTTAGTATGGATTATAGATATGAGAAATCTCCAAATCCAGTACCAGATTTACAAGCTAGAAATATAGATAATGTTACTCTTGGAAGAATCCCTAAAGACGAATAAAAAAGTAGTCCCCTACTTTTTTATTCTTTATTTTCATTATTATTTACTACTTCTTCCATTAAAGTATATATTTCATTAATTTCGTCTCTAATTTTTTTAATTTCACTATTTTTTTCATTTAATTCAGATTTATACAATAAATTCATTACTTCATAATCTTGTGGAGAAATCATATCTATATCAATATCTCCTGAATCATATTTACTTTTTAATTTTAATATTCTATCTAATTCAGACAAATCTATATTCTTCATATACTATCCTCCTAAAACTGGTCCATCAGTTTCTTTAACATCCTTTTTCTTATTTTTTAAATTAATAATAATTTCTTTTTTAGGTATTAATTTCTCTAATCTACTACTTTCACTTTTTATTTTTTCATCACAAGATTTTACAAGGCTTGCATTAATTTCTAATTCTTGTTTTGAAATAGCATCAGCTCTATTTAAAAACTTTCTTAGTCCTATATTATCTGCCTCTTTAACTTTCACATTAGAAAGAGAAGATACATCTTTTAAATGTGCTTCCATAACATTATATTTAAATGTACAAAAATTCATTATTTCTTTAAATTCACTATCTGAATATTTATAATCTAGATTTTGTGAACTATATCTAATTAATTCTTTTTCCGAATCTCTATCTCTATCTATTTTATATTTTGCTATGCTAACTAATTCTTCACGCATTTGATCATCATAGGCATTTTGCATAAAGCCTGTAAATTTATCATCATCTGAATAATTAGCCATTTCAAGTACCAAATTACCACAATTATCTAATTCATCTGTATATGTTGACATCATTTTAGATGATGTATTTCTTAATAGTTCCTTTACATCTATACCACTTTCTATAGACTTTTCTCTTAAAGTAGCTATATTTTTATCTGTCATATTATTAAATGCTCTTTTTACATCTTTTGCTTCTAAATATGGATTTAAGAATTCTTTTAAGCTATTAAATTTTTCTATTCTATTATTTGAAGTTGAAACATCTTTACCTTTTCCAAAATATGGAAATCTCTTTTTAATTTCAGAGTTTCTTCCTTCTTCAAGTGATACTTCCTCATTTATAGTATTAGAAATATCATCTACAACTAGTTTATCTTCTTGTTCATCTGACACTTCCTTCTTTTCTTTATAATCGAAATAAGCACTATAAATAGGGGCATATTCTACATTTTCATTTGCAATTTCTACATCTCTATTAAGGTTCTTTAATATATTATCTGTTATCTCATCATCTGAATATTTAAGAAATTCCTCTTTTTCTTCAGGAGTAAGTTCTTTATATTTTGAATATATATTCTTGCTAAAATTTTGATTATATTCATTTACTTTATCATTTAATTTTTCTTGCTCTTTCTTACCTCTATCAGCTATATCATTTACAAAGCCTCTATATTCATCAGACAACATTTCTCTTAATACTTGAGTCAAATTATCTGGTAAATTATCCATTCTTTGATATAAATCGGGTATATCTAATTTATCTTTTAGTATTTCTGCAATTTCTGGATATTTTCTTGATATATATTTTTTTACAGCAGTATCAGGATCCATTTTAGAAAGTTCATCTAGTTCTTGTTGTTGATTCATAAAAATCTCTTTAACTTTTGGTGATAATTCTTCTATGTTAATACTTTCTTCATCCTTGCTTTCCACTATTTTTCTTGCATTATTTAGTTCTTCTTCTATATCTTCGCATTGTTCTTCTGCTTCAAGCACACTACTAAGAGCTTCTGGATTTAAGTCTAATTTATTATAACTAATCTCTTTTTTACCAACAATAGCTTCAAATAAAGCCCTATCATCTGAATTAATTTCTTCGTACCCTGTATACTCTTTTTTCTTTTCCATTTCAATATCTAGCTTTTTAGTTTGAGATAAAATTTTATCATTTTTCTCTAATAAAAAATCCATCAACTGATTTCTTGGAATATTTACATCAGCACAGAATTTATCTAATTGTTTTTTATAATTTTCAACAAAAACTTCTAATGCATCATTTGAATTTAAGTTTTCCATATAATCTCACCCATTTATATATAAAATTATATTATATAGTAAAACATTCTTCAATAGTAAAAAGAAAAGATAGGAATTTAGTTATTCCTATCTATACTTCTGCTAAACAATCATCTAATTTTTTTATTATTTCTTCTTTATTCATATCTTTACCTATGAATACAATTTTATTCATTCTATCTCCACAGGCTTCATCCCATACTTTTTTTACAGATGGATTATACATTAAAATTTGCTCTATTTCTCTTTTAGATGCAGCTGCTATCCATTGACCTGATTCAGAAATAGTTCTTTGTTTTCCAGCTTGTTCAAAACAATAAGACATAAAGTCATCATCACTTAACCATATTAATCCTTTTGCTCTTATTACACTCTTTGGAAATTCATCTAAAAAGGCTTCGAATTTTTTAACTCTAAAAGGTTTTCTTCTATAGTATACAAAAGAACTTATTCCGTATTCTTCTGTTTCACTTTCATGCTCATGATGATGTTCTTCTTCGCCATCTTCTTCAAGTTCTTCTATCCATCCTGCACTTACAGATGCTTTATCAAAATCAAAAAGATTAGTATTTAATATTTTATTTGTATCTACTTTTCCGTAGTTTGTTTCTATAATTTCTGCATTAGGTTGTAATTTCTTTATTATAGCTTTAACTTTATTAAGTTCTTCTTTTGAAATTTCGTCAACTTTATTAAGTATTATAGTATTACAAAATTCTATTTGTTGAATTAATAGATTTTCAATATCTTCATCATCAATATTTTCTTTTACTAGATTATCTCCACAGCCAAATTCTGTAGCAAGTCTTAAAGCATCTACAACAGATACAACATTATCTAATCTACAAATTTTAGGCAAGCCATATTTTAAAGTTGATTCAGATAAAACAGTTATAGTTTGTGCAATAGGAATTGGCTCACAAATTCCACTTGCCTCTATTAAAATATAATCAAATTGTTTTGTTTTAATTAAATCTACTATTTGTTGCATTAAATCTACTTTTAATGTACAACATATACATCCATTTGTTAGTGGTACTAAACTATCATCCTTTTGATTTACTACTCCACCTTTAGCAATTAATTCAGCATCAATATTTACTTCACCAATATCATTTACTATAACAGCTACTTTATATCCTTCTTGATTATTTAATATATGATTTATTAATGTAGTTTTTCCTGAGCCTAAGTATCCAGTAAGTAATGTTATAGGTACAATTTTTTCATTCATTTTTTTCATACTCCTTTTTTTCTATGCTATTATACACCAATATTCAAAAAAAATAAAGACTTCAAGATGAAGTCCTTATTTCTAATCTTTAAATAACCTTTTTAATATCAATTTAGAAAAATCTAATATTACAAATGTAGCAAGGTTAGCAAGTATTACACAAATTACCTGTGATAAAGATAATGATACTATATTAAATATCTTTCCAATTGGTGTTACAAATACTAATATTTGCATAATTATAAGTACAAGCATTCCTATATTCATAGCTTTATTAGAGAAGAATCCTTGTTTTAGTGTAAGTTCTTTTAAATTTCTACAGTTAACAGCATAAGACATTTCTTGAACTATCATACATAAAAATGCCATTGTTTGTGCAACTGCAACTCCAAAAAATGACTTGGATACAAAATACATTAAAAGAACTAATACTCCTTCAAGTAATGCAGATACTGCAAGAGAAGATATTACAAAAGGTGTAAAGAAAGGTCTATTTACAGGTTTTGGCTTTCTTTCCATAATTCCTTTAGCAGATTTTTCAAAAGCTAAACAAATAGATGGTATAGTATCAGTAGCTAAATCTATATATAATATATGAAGTGGTAAGAAAATTTCTACTTTACAAATAAGTCCAAGAATTACTACCATCATTTCTGCAAAGTTACTAGATAAAGAATAAATAATATCGTTTCTAATGTTATCATAAATTCTTCTACCTTCGCCTACTGCATCGACTATAGTGCTAAAGCTATCATCTACAAGTATAACATCTGCAACACTCTTAGTTACTTCTGTTCCTGTTTTTCCCATACCAATTCCGACATGTGCAAGTTTTATTGCTGGTGCATCATTTACACCATCACCTGTCATAGCAACAACTTTTTCTTTAGCTTGCCAAGCCTTTACAATTCTTACTTTATGTTCTGGTTGAACTCTTGCATACACACTATATTTTTCTACTTCTTTAATTAATTGTTCATCACTATACTTATCTAATTCTTTTCCCTCAATAGCTAATGAGCCTTCTTCTAATATACCAATTTCTTTAGCTATTGCAGTAGCTGTACTTAAGCTATCTCCTGTAATCATTATTGGTCTTATTCCAGCTTTTTTACAAGTTTTTATTGACTCTTTAACTGTTTCTCTTGGCGGATCCATCATTCCTGCAAGTCCAATAAATACTAAATCATTTTCCATATTATTAATTTCAGCTTGTGACTTTGGAATACTTGAAATAAATTTATATGAAAAAGCTAATATTCTTAATGACTTAGCTGCCATTGCTTTTTCAAAATTTAGTATTTTTTGTTTTTGCGATGGTGTCATTGGTTTTATATTTCCATTTTCATAATAGTTAGTACATTTATCCAGTACAGAATCTAAACTACCTTTTGTTATAACGATTGTTTTCTCATTTACCTGATTTATAGTAGTCATCATTTTTCTATCAGAATCAAAAGGTACTTCTGCTACTCTTTTATATGAATCAACTATATTTTGAGGATTATATCCTAAATCCATTGCATATTTAAATAATGCTGTTTCAGTTGGGTCACCTATAAGTTCTTCATTATTTTCTTCATCTATCTTAGTATCATTGCAAAGCACCATAGCATTAATAAATAGTTCGCTATTTTCTATTGGCTCCTTTGCAACATCATAATTTTTGTTATTAAATACTATCTCTTTTACAGTCATTTTATTTTGAGTAATAGTACCTGTTTTATCTGAACATATAATATCTAATGAGCCTAATGTTTCTACAGCAGACATTTTTCTAACAATAGTGTTTTTCTTTGCCATAGAAGTAGTTCCAAGTGACAATGTTATTGTTATAACTGCTGGTAATCCTTCTGGTATTGCAGCTACAGCTAAAGAAATACATAGCATCATTATTTCCACAAAATCATTTCCAGCTATTATTCCATAAACTAATACAATTCCAATAATAATAGCTATTATTATTGATAAAGTCTTACTAATATTATTAATTTTTATTTGTAATGGAGATAAAACTTCTTTATCTTTTTGAATAGTAGAAGCTATTTTTCCAAGTTCTGTTTTCATACCAGTTTCTACTACAACTGCTTTTAGTCTACCATATACTACATTACAGCCTGAATATACCATATTTGTTCTTTCGTTTATTTGAGCATCACTTTTTACTTTAGCTACATCTTTTTGAACAGGCTCACTTTCACCAGTAAGCATTGATTCATCTATACTTGATGAAACCTCCCAAATAACTCTAGCATCTGCAGGTACTCTATCTCCTGCCTCTAAAGTTATAATATCTCCAGGTACAACTTCTTCTGAAGAACAAATAGCTACTTTTCCATTTCTAATAACTTTAGCATTAGGAGTTGTCATTTTTTTAAGACTTTCTACTGCTGATTCTGCCTTTAACTCTTGTACAAAGCCCATTATTGCATTAATTAAAATAACAACAGCTATTACTATAGTATCTGTATATGGCTCATTATTTATATGTGAGCTTATACCAGAAAATATAGCAGCTACTATTAATATAAATATCATCATATCCTTAAACTGCTCTAAGAATATTGAAAATTTGCTTTTTTTATTTGTCTCACGTAATTTATTTAAACCGTATCTATTTAAACGTGATTTTGCCTCTTGAGGACTTAGTCCATCTTCTGTAGTTTGAAAGTGTTCAAAAACTTTTTCTACGTCTTCATCAAAATACTTCATTAAACCAACCTCCA
>CANQVI010000037.1 GCA_947627255.1 uncultured Clostridia bacterium
GAAACTGATACCTCATAAGCAACTTTTTTTAGTACATCTCCATTTTCCAATTTCTTTTCATATTTTCTAGATTGTATTCTTCCATTTACTTTTACTGGAGTACCAACATCCAAGCCTTCACAGAACTTAGCATTTCTACCCCATAAAATACATGGAATGTAATCTGATTTTTTATACGTTCTATTTACAGCAATTAAAACATCAGCAATTTCTCTTCCTAAAGGAGTTTTTCTATATACAGGTGCTTTACATATATAGCCAGAAAAATTTGCATCATTTAATGTTAATATTTCAGGATCATCACAAAATTCTATTTCCTTAACAAATACAGATAAAACTAATTTGTTTTTAGTATCTGTTTGCATATTATACGATCTAAATTGACCAGTTAATTTAACAGTTTTTCCAACTTTTATTTCATCTAGTTTTATTAATCTTTCAGATATTATAACTGGTAGCACATCTTCATACTCACTTAATCTTTTAGTAAGTATAGCAAATTTATAAAACTTTTCATCAAATATTTCATGACTAAATTCAGCTTCTTCTACAATTTTGCCACCTAATACTACATTATTATTTTCCATATAATTTTCCACTATTTTTCCTCCCCATGTTTGCTATATATTTAATCTTATGTTTTTACCGTAAAAAAAATTACTGCGATATTGACATTATATCACAATAATTTTTATTTGTAAATAGCTTATGTAAACGTCTATTCTTTTTTATCTTATTATTACTTTTCTTCCTCTTTAAGTAGCCCTAACATATTTTTCTTATATGCTTCAACACCTGGTTGATCAAAAGGATTTACTCCTAATACATATCCACTTATTGCACATGCTTTTTCAAAGAAATATATAAGTTGACCTATATTATATTCTGTTACATCTTCCAAATTAATTACCATAGTTGGAACATTTCCATCTATATGAGCTTTTAAAGTTCCTTTATATGCTTGTTTATTTATATAATCCACTTCTTTTCCAGCTAGATAATTTAAGTTATCAAAATTATCTTCAAGTTCTGGTAAATAAGTTAGGCTTCTATCTACTTGAACATTTATTACTGTTTCAAATATATTTCTTTTTCCATCTTGTATTAGTTGTCCCATTGAGTGAAGATCTGTAGTAAGATTTACACCAGCTGGGAAAATTCCTTTTCCATCTTTTCCTTCGCTTTCACCAAATAACTGTTTATACCATTCTATAAAATATTGAAAACTTGGTTCATAACTTGCTAGTATTTCAATGTCTTTTTCTTTTTCTCTTAATATATTTCTATATGTTGCATACTTATAGCAATCATTATTTGAAACATCTCTATTATTAAATACGAAAGATGCAAATTGTGCACCATCTAATATATCCTCAAAGTTTATATTAGCAACTGCCATAGGTAATAATCCTACTGCAGTAAGTACAGAATATCTTCCACCAACATCTCTTGGAATTTTAAACATTTCATATTCTTTTTTAACAGCTAAATCATGTAAAATTCCTTTTTCGGGATCAGTTGTTACATATATTCTAGAAGCAGCTACAACTTCACCATATTTTTGCTCTAATACTACTTTTAATGTTCTAAATGTTACTGCTGGTTCAAGAGTAGAACCAGATTTAGATATAACGTTTATCGCAAAATCTTTATCTTCAAGATATTCAACTAAATTTCTCAAATATTTACCACTAAGATTATTTCCTGCAAATATAATTTGTGGATGTTTTCTTTCAGAATAAGATTTTAAGTTAGCAAATGTATCATCAAATAAGTCTATTATAGCCTTAGCTCCTAAATATGATCCACCAATTCCAATTACTACAAATACGTCTGCTTGTTTTTGTATTCTTTGAGCACATTCTTTTATTCTAGCTATTTCTTCTTCATCTCTATTATCTGGTAGACTAAGCCAACCTAACATTTCACTACCTTTTCCATTTTTCTTTTCTAACATATCATGTGCTCTTTCTACCTTTTTACACATTTGCGAATATTCTTCTTCTGTTATAAATTTTTTAACACCTTCATCTTCTAAAAAAACTGCTTGCATTATTGTACCTCCTTGTATTTTCTATATCACTCTTACATTTTCATAATAACATAAGTTAATTTTTTTTACAATAAATTTTGTTTAAAATTTCTCTAAGTTCATCATACTTATTATATATACTACTATCAACATATTTCATCCATTCTGCTTTATTATCGTTTAGTAAAAATTCTCTAAGTTTTGTTGCAGAAATATCTACTTGATTTCTATTTACATATACTTCATTTAATTTTTTTACAACTTCTCTAGGAAAACACTTAAAAATGTTTTTATCTTTCCCATAAACAATACAATCTGGATATTGTCCTATTATTTTTTTAGCACTATTTAACACATATTTTCCCCAATTAACATCTAATGTTTTAGGTTCATTTATTTTTTCAATTATAATTCTTCCATTTCTTATTTCTTCTTTATATATTATTTCTATTAATGATTTTCTATATTCATACGTATATGGATTTTTAATTGTTCCTTCATTTTTTGATGTAGATATTAAAATAAGTACTTTAGAACACAATTTTAAAGCTATGTTAATTAATCTTTCATGCCCTATGTGGATATGCTGAAATCTGCCAACCACTATTGCATAGTTAAAAGTTTCATCTTGCATAATATCTCCTCCTGCTTATTAAATAATATAACATATACTTTAAAAATACTAGTATAATTTAATTTTTTAAATAAAAATGTAATATTATTGTTTTTAATTATACTAAATGATAAAATTTATATATACTTATGCTTAGGAGGTATAAATGAACGATAATAAACTTTCTTTAAAATATAATATAATTTTTTCTTTTGTATGTATTTTATGTTTTGCAATTATTGCTATTGCAATAACGCCAATTGAATTTCAAAATGATACATTTTATACTATTAAAATAGGAGAACATATACAAAATAATGGAATAGATATGAAAGATGCTTTTTCATGGCATGAAGGATTATCATATTCATACCCACACTGGTTATATGACTTGATAACATACAAAATATATAATGTGCTTGGATTTAAAGGAATATATTTATTTACTATAATTCTTTGCTTTATTCTTGCTATATCATTATATTATACATATCTAACTATATATAATAACAAACCATTATCATTTCTTCTTACTATTTTAACAATAACTTTTTTAACTAATTTCATTACTGCCAGAGCGCAACTTGTAACATACATACTTTTCGTACTTACAATTTGTCTTATTGAAAAAATATTAAAGAAAAAGAAAATTATATATGGTATATTACTATTTTTAATATCTATACTTATTGCCAACTTACATTCTGCTGTATGGCCATTTTTCTTTGTACTATTTTTGCCATTTATTGTTGAGCATTTATTTGCTACTATTCATGACAATATATTTTTATATAGTTCAAGAGAAAAAAGAATTATAAAAAAATTAAATTCAAAGAAAATAACAGATAACAAGGCTAAGAAGCTACAAGAAGAACTTGCGTTTATAACTAAAGCCAGAAATGAATATAATGATAATGCAAAAAAAAGAACACCTAAAATCATTACAAGAAAGAATAATAATATATTATTTTTAATATTTATAATGATTATATGTTGTTTTTCCGGCTTTTTAACACCTATAGGTGACACACCATACTATTATTTGGCTAAAACAATGTTAGGAACTACGACACAACATATTTTAGAGCATTTACCTACTGTTTTAATTAACAATCCATTTGCAATAATTACTATACTATTTTTTGTTATATTATTAGTAATTCGTAAATCTACTATTAGACTTAGTCATCTTCTTTTAATGATGGGATTAATAACACTCTCACTACTTTCTACAAGACAGATTTCTCTTATGATCTTATTAGGATCAATTCCTATATATGAATTATTAATAAATTGGATTACTGCAGATAATACTGATATAGAAAAAAATTCAAATAAAATATTTACTAAACCGCTTTTTTATTTTTCAATGCTATATTTAACAATGTGTCTATCATCTCTTGGAATAGCAGATAAAGCAGAGAATTGTAATTATATAAATGAAAGTGACTATCCTGTCAAAGCATGTGACTATATAGTAGAAAATGTTGATTTAAAAAATTGTAGATTTTTCAATGAATATAATTATGGTAGTTATATGATATATAGAAATATTCCTGTTTTCATAGATTCACGTGCAGATTTATATACTCCAGAATTCAATGGTGAAGAAATAAATATATTCGATGATTATACAAAACTAAATGAAGGTGCTATATATTATGAAGATATTTTTACAAAATATAATATAACACACGTTATATTGAAAAATGATTCTATTGCTAATGTGTATTTATCTGCAAGTAACGATACAAATTATAATAAGTTATATTCAGACGAGTACTTCACGATTTATGAAAGGTTAAATAAAAAGTAATACTTTTAGTATTACTTTTTTATTCATCATTTTTAATTTTTTTACTTTTTTTATTTACATTTAACTATTTTTTTGCTATAATAATTAGTGTGTTAGATGTCTCTTTAGCTCAGTTGGTAGAGCAGCTGCCTCTTAAGCAGTTTGTCCGGGGTTCGAGCCCCCGAAGGGGCACCACACCTCTAGAAAAAAAAAAAGAAACCCGTATTCCTTACCTTTCGCGGGTTTCATTTTTTTATACTTTTTTATTTAATTTTTCTGCTTTAACATTAACAATCTTTATTTTTTTCTTTTTATTTTCCTTATTTTGTTTTAATATATCTTTAGTTATAATGTTGTTATAATCAGTATTTTCTATTTCTTCATATCTTTTTATTTTCATTGTAGTAGTCTTTGCAAATTCATCCTTTTTAATTTCTACTTCTTTTATTATTTTATATGATGGCATCATTCTATTTACTTTCTTAATTTCATCAAAAATAATAGTATACAGTTCATAATCTGATGGAATATTATTTTCAAATTTTTCATTAATATAATCCATATCTAAAGAAACTCTTGCTGTAAGCATACTTTCTTTTAGATTTTTTTCTTTTTTATCATACACCATTGACTCAGCTATATATGGAATTTTATTTATTAAAGTTTCCAATTCTTCTGGAAAAACATTTTTTCCATTGTTCATAACTATAACATTCTTAGTTCTTCCAGTAATAATTAAATTACCTCTTAAATCAAAATAGCCTAAATCTCCAGTATAAAACCAGTCATCTTTTAAAACTTTTTCTGTTTCCTCTGCATCTTGGTAATATCCAATCATTACATTATTACCTTTTACTATAATTTCACCTATATTACTATTTTCATCTTCATTTTTACTTAAATCTATTCTTACTTCAACACCTTCTACTGCTTTTCCAACAGTTCCAGAAGCATCACATTTTAAAGAAGTACCAGTAACAAGTGGTGATGTTTCAGTAAGTCCATATCCTTGTAAAAACTTAAAGCCATAGCTTTCCATTTTAGTAATTAATTCAGGATCTAATGGTGCTGCACCACAAAATAAATATTTTAAATTTCCACCAAAATTTTCATGTATCTTAGCAAATAATTTTCTTCTAAAGTCAATTCCGACTTTACTAAATACACTGGCAATATTTTTTGCTGTATCGATTACTTTTTCTTTACCAGTTTCTTTTATTCCTTTTTCTATAATTTGATTAAACTTTTCAATTATAGCAGGAACTGCTAATATAAAATCTGGCCTTATTGTTTTAAAATCTTTAGTTAAATATTTTAATCCTTGACATATTCCTATTGTTCCACCTGCAGCTGTCATAAATAAATAATCCAAAGTAAATTCATATGTGTGATGTATTGGCAAAATAGATAAACAAGTATAATTACCAAATGTTGGAACAACACATGAGCATGAATATATATTAGAGCATAAATTTTTATGACTAAGCATAACAACTTTTGATTTAGCAGAAGTACCTGAAGTAAATAACAATATACTCATTTCTTCTCTATCTATTTTAGCATTTATATATTCTTCATTACCCTCATTTACTAATTTAATTCCATTTTCTACTATTCTATCAAAAGATAATGACTCTTTATCTGATTCATTTTTATTCATTTCAATATATATCATTTCATCAGGAAGTTCTTTCTTTAAACTGTTGATAGTTTCAGCTTTTCTAGAAGAATATACTATCGCTTGTACATCTGCCCTTTTTATTAAATTTAATATTTCATTATCTGGTAGTCCCTTATCTAATGGAACTATAACTCCTACACCACAAGCAACTGCCATATATGTCATATACCATCTATATGAATTTTCACCAATTACCGCAACTTTTTTTCCTTTTAAGTTCAGCTTTTTAAGCATATAAGTTCCAAGACCATTTATTTTATCTTTTAAAACACCATATTTAATATATTCAAAGTTATTATACATACTATCTTTTTCTATGAAAGCAACTTTATCTTTAAATATATCAAACCTGATATTTATTATATCTTTTAATGAATATAGATTTTTTAATTCTTCCATATGGTCCTCCTATTAATTACTATTATTTAGCAAATTTATATTTAACATTTTATCATATTTATTTGTAAATAGCTAGATATTTTAGCTATGTCTAAAATTTAGACATATTTCAAATCAATGTGTTTATTTATTTTTATGTAAATTTATGTTATAATAAATATAGAAGCAAGTCTTCAATGGCTACATTATTATTGTGCCAAGAAAAAACTTTTATTGAAAAGGAGAAAAAAATGGAACAAAAGATTAAGTACGCAGAACGTAGAGGGATGGTTAAAGGAATAGCATTAGTGCTACTCGTTATCTGGCTAATTATGGGTGCAAAGTTTTTAGGAAAAGTTTTAGGGCCAATTGGAAACCTTTGTGTATTAAAGGATAATTACCAATACGCCATGGAATCTAATCCATATAATACTGAATACCGTGATGAGATGTATAAATTGTACAACGATTATGCAACCTCTTTGGTAAACAGTAGTGACAAACAAATTGCAAACTTTTTCAGCCAGAACATACTAGTTAAACTTCTAATTGTTTGTTTTGCTATCTTACCTTATGTAGTGGTAATTTACTGCATTTACAAAAAGATTCAAGCAATACGACTAAGAAGAAAAGTCTACCATCGCTCAGCCAGGGCTTAGTGCCCTGGTTCTTTTTTTGTTGACTTTTTATGTAAAGTATGATATAATATAAGTGTATATATTGTTTTATGTGAGGAATTTAATAATGTGCTCAAGCCATTATTGTCTTCACACTTTTTTTGCCGCAATGTATGCAATATCTTATGGTACATAAGAAAAAAAATGAAAAGGAGTTGATATTAATGGCAAAAGTAAATCATGAAAGAAATGAAGGTAGAAAAGAAGGAATTCTTGTAAAGACGGGGAAATATTTAAGAAAAAGATTAAAAGCTTCTCAAAAAGCAAGTTTCATTTTACTTGTATTAATGCTACTTGCAGTAATCACTGGTATAGTAGGTGGATATCTATATACACCTGCAAAGGAAATATACGTTGCTGAGTCTACATTCCATAAAGAGACTCGTAGCATATATGACTATGCAAAAGATTCCAGTGAAAGAGAAGCACAAATTGCAAAAGCCGATGAAGCTGAAGAGGTATTTGCTAATGTTATGGACAAATATACTACTGATAGCAATGGATTAATCAAAGGATATGCTGGTATACACAGTACATTCGTAAAATTAATAATTGCTTTTGGTATAGTTTTACCATACTTAGCAATTGCTATTGTATTTGTTGGAAGCCCAACAGGTTTCTTATTTGCAATGGCAAATATCTTTCTAGTAGCCCCATATAAAGCAATTTGTTACTTGTTTAACTCATTACGTGAAAACAAAAAAGCCAAAAAGCCTTCTAAACACCTTGAATTAAAAGAAGCAGCTAACTAAGCTGCTCCTTTTTTTATTCTTCATCTTCATAAAATTCCTCATTAACATCATCTTCGTCTATATCTTCATCTACAACTCTAGCTGGATTTTTTATTTTTTCCTCTTTAAATTCCTTACTTTTTTTACATTTATTTTGTTTTGAAGACTCAATTTTTTTATTTATTAAATTATCTATTTTGTTTATAATATCTGGTATCATATCAACAGCTCTATCAATTACATTTATTCCATCAACATTTAAAACTTTAGGAACACCATCTTTGATTACTAAAAAACCAACTGGAGAAATTTTAACACCAGCACCTGCTCCACCACCAAAAGGTAATTTAACATTTTCTGTATATTTATTTAATTTATTTGTGTTAAATTCACTTCCACCTGCTGCAAAGCCAAAACAAACTTTTGATAATGGAATAATTGTAGTATTATCTGATGTTACTATACTATCTCCTATTATAGTATTTACATCTACCATACTTTCTATTGAAGTCATTGAAGTAATCATTAAAGATTCTATAGGATGTTTTGTTTCCATTTTTTCTACCACCTTTCAAAAAAATATAAAATTAATTATACTAATTATATTTTTTACAATAATTTAGACAATATACTTCATTTTTTTATTTTAGATTTAATCACTAAAAATATAATTTTTAATATTGCATCTATACTTTTAAAAATTGATATTTTAATAGTTACATCAGCATTTAAGAATATTTTTTTATTTGATATAAATGTTAAATAATCTACATTTTCTAAATTTACTTTTTTTATATTTTGCGATAAATACATAGACAAAATAGCATTTATACCTGCTATTATATAAGCATTTAAAAGTGGATCATCCAAATTTATTCCTAATTCTACTTTAAACTTATCTATATTTAATAAATTAACTATATATTTAAAACCTTTAATTGTATCACTTAATGAAGTTTTTAATTGTTTTACTAATAGTTTTTGCATATTTGAGTGTTTATTCTTTTTATTTTTTTCATTTTTAATTTCTGCCCTTTTTATTTTAATACCTAAAAAATATATACTTACATATCCTTTAATATTTTTACTAGTTTCTCTTTGAGATACATCTATATATTTAATGTTTATTCTCATTTTATCACCCTTATTATTATGTCTCACATATAAAAATACTATATATTTTTTTGACAAACAGCATAAAATCTAGTATAATCTTAACTGATTGGAGGGATAGTTGTATGAATCTCATATTTGGGAACAATTTGTATTATAATTTAATTTTTTTTATTACTATATCCATAATATTTACATGGATAATTACACAAACATTTAAAGTATTCTTAAAATGTTGGATTGGAAAAAAATTCTCAATAAATATGATTTTCTCAGATGGTGATTTTCCATCAACTCATACAGCTCTAGTTACTTGTGGTGTCATTTTAGTATTATTTCTAAATGCATATACACAAGGTCTTACTGATGAGAAAATAATTGCTTCATATACTTGTGCAAAGGATTTTTTAATAATGCTTACACTTGCTTCTATTGTAATACGTGATGCAATGGGACAAAGGCATAGACAAGATAACACTAACAAGAACTTAAAAAATCTTAAAGACTATGTAAAAGAACTTGGTGTAGAAAGAAATGTAATTGAGCATATAGATGCTACATTCCAATCTATAGATAATGAAGCTATAAAGAGAGTTGGACACTTAAAGCATGAAGTTTATGGAGGTATGCTAATTGGTGCATTATGTGCACTATATCCTATAATATTTTTCTTCAATAGATATGATTGGTTATTATTTGCTATAATTGCTACATTATTATATTTTATATCAATAATTGTATTTTTAAAGTTAAAACCTGTTGTAGTAAAGAAAATGACTTATAGGAAATCTAAAAAAATGTATAATACAGAAAAAAAG
>CANQVI010000038.1 GCA_947627255.1 uncultured Clostridia bacterium
TTTTAAGCTCATATATTTTATCTAAAAGCATATCTGAATATCTTTGTAGTTCTTGCTTATCTTCAATTATATTTTGTGGTATATCTATCTTTTCACCATAAATAACCTTAGGGCTACTAAATACTTTTGCATTTCTTGTTATATATACAGGTACTATTGGTACTCCTGCTTTTGCTGCAATATATACTGGCCCAATTTTTGCTTTACCTCTTTCTTTATCCTTTGGTACTCTTGTACCCTCAGGAAATATTAGAAGTTTAGCATCTTCATTTTTTTCTAGTATATTTATAGCATGTATCAAACTTCTTGCATCCTTTTGTCCTCTTTTAATAGGGAAAACATTAAATGCTTTAAATAAATTTGCTATTATTTTATATTTAAAAAGTTCTGCTTTAGCCATAATCCACATATTTTTAGTTCTAGTATATACCCAAAAAGGGTCAAATCCTGTAGAATGATTAGGACATACCAAACATTTTCCCATATTATCTATATTTTCTTTATTAATATATTTTACTCTATATATTATTTTACATAAAAATAGGTCAACTAACCAAATAAAGCTTTTCTTTAACATTATAATTCTATTTTCTCCTTTATCTTACTAACAACTAGATTTTCAACTTCTTCTAAAGTATAGTTTGTTGTATCAATTTCATAAGCATCTTCTGCTTTTTTTAATGGAGCAACATTACTATTTTTATCGTTATTATCTCTAAAAACTACATTTTTATATATTTCATCAAAAGGTATATCTATTCCTTTTTCTTTGTTTTGTAAAAATCTTCTTTTTGCTCTTTCTTCTGCTGAGGCAACAAGATATATTTTAACGTCTGCATTAGGAAAAACGTTTGTACCTATATCTCTACCTTCCATTACTATATTTTTACCTTTAGCAAGTTTTCTTTGCAGTTCTACCATTCTTTGTCTTACTACTGGTACATGAGAAACTTGTGAAACCATATCATTTACTTGCTTTTCACGTATTTTTTTAGTTACATCACAAGAATTTAAATAAAATTTATCTTCACCATTTTCATTTGTCATTTCAATATTTATATTATCTAATATTTTAGAAATTCCATCTACATCATCAATAGATACATTATTATTTAGCATATCTAAAGTAACGCATCTATACATAGCTCCTGTATCCATATAAACAATACCATATTTTTGAGCTATATTTTTAGCAAGTGTAGATTTACCTGTTCCCGCTTCACCATCTATTGCAATAACATAATTTTTACATAAATTTTCCATGTTTTTTGCCTCTTCTCTTTATTTTTAACTAGAAATATGTTATCATATATCCAAAGATTTGTAAAGTTAAATTCTAGAAAGGTTAGTGATTTGCTTGGCAAAAGATTTAGAGCTTTTTGACAATAAAATAATAATATTATACATATTAGAAAAAAATTATAAAGCACTTACTATTGAGCAAATAACAAAGTTTTGCGAAGATTTTGATGATATTACTTATTTTGATATTTGCTCATATATTCAGGAGCTTGAAAGTAATAATTACATAGCAGAAAGCTATAACGAATCGGGCGATGTATTATATAAGATTACACCTTCGGGTCTTTCGACCCTACAAGAACTTTTAGAATTAATACCAGGTGTTAATCTTCATAATATAAAAAAGATAATAAATAAAAATTTTGTTAAAATTAAAACTGACTACTCTATTGAAAATACAGTAGTACCAGTTAATGATGATGAATTTAAAGTTTCCTGCTACATAAAAGATGGAAACGACGAGCTTGTTAATATTACTATGTATGCTGCTAATAAAGATCAAGCACGTAATATAACTAAAAACTGGAATAATAATGCTGAAGAAATATATGAAAAGTTGTTACAAATGATGACTAAAGAAACAACTGATGATGAATAGTCTTGAATTTATTTTAGCTTTATCATATAATATTTATGCTTATTTAAAACAATTAAAGGGAGTGAAAATATGTTAGATATAAAATATATCAGAGAAAACAGCAATCTTGTTAAAGAAGCTGCTAAAAATAAATTAATAAAAGTAGATATAGACAGACTACTTGAAGTTGATGAAAAACTTCGTAAATTAAATCAAGAAGCAGATAAAATTAAAGAAGAAAGAAATACTATTTCTTCTTCTATTCCAAAACTTGCTGAAAGTGAAAAGAAAGAAGCTATTTTACATGTAAAAGAATTAAAAGATAAAATTGCAGAATATGACGCACAAATTTCACCTTTAAAAGAAGAATTTGATGCACTTATGTATGAAGTTCCAGGTGTTCCATTACCTGAAGTACCTATTGGTGAAACTGATGAAGATAACGTTTTATTTAAAACAGTAGGTGAAATTCCTACATTCGATTTTGAAATAAAAGACCATGTTGACCTTGCTGAATCACTAGATATAGTTGATATTCCTAGAGGTGTAAAAGTTGCTGGCTCTAGATCATATTATCTAAAAAATGAAGGTCTATTACTTGAAATGGCTTTATCTAGATATGTAATTGATAAACTAGTTAAAAAAGGATTCTGCCCTATGGGTGTTCCTACTCTAGTAAAAGAAGAACCAATGTATGGAACAAGTTATTTTCCAAGTGGACGTGAACAAGCCTATGCAGTAACTGAAGACAACTTATATTTAGTTGGTACTGCTGAAGTTTCTCTTGTTTCTTACCACAGTGGTGAAACTTTTGAAAGTGTTGACGAGCTTCCTAAAATGTACTGTGGTCTATCTAGTTGTTATAGACGTGAAGCTGGTACTTATGGTAAAGATACAAGAGGTCTTTACAGAGTACACCAATTTACTAAAGTTGAACAAGTTATTCTTTGCAAAGCAGATTTTGATGAGCAATACAAACTTCATGATTTCTTACTAAATAATGCAGAAGAAATTATGCAAGAATTAAAAATTCCTTATAGAGTTGTTAAAGTATGTACTGGTGATATGGGTGTTGGACAAGTTAGAAAACATGATATTGAAGCATGGATGCCTAGTCGTGGAAAATATAGTGAAACTCATTCTTGTTCTTCATTTAATGACTTCCAATGCAGAAGAAGTAATATTAAATATAAAGATACAGATGGAACAACAAAATATTGTTTCTCATTAAATAATACAGCTATTGCTTCTCCTAGAATATTAATTCCATTACTTGAATTAAATCAAAATCCTGATGGTTCTGTTAATATTCCAGAAGTATTAGTACCTTATATGGGCGGAATGACAAAAATTATGCCTAAAAAGAAATAAAAAACAAAAAGGGCCTTGAATTAAATCAAGGCTCTTTTTTATTAATACAATTTATAGTCTGATACCTCCGGATGTTTCTTAGTAAAGTCCACCGCAAGTTTTACTACTTCATATACTCGCTTATACTCATATTCACTTAAATGTCTTATTTTAAATCTTACTTTAACGTCTGTAATATCTTGAAATACTAGATATGAGTTATTATTATTATAATAGAACTCCTCCTCTTCTGTTTTAAACTCTAAACCGTCATATGGTTCCATTACATATCTTCCATCATAGTATAGTACGAATCGTTTTTCTAGTGCTATATTAAAAAGTCTGTCTATTAACTGCTTTTCTATATTAAATTCCTTGCTATTTACTGGACATTCACATAAAGCTATCTCTTTAACATCCCCCGTTATACCTAAGAAATTTTTCAAAGTATTCTCTTTCATAATATAAACACTCCTTTCTGACCAGATATATTAATATTGGAAAAAGTACATATATATTAGTTAATATATATTTGGTCATTTTATTTACCCCAATATTATAGCACACAACTTTATTATCGTCAACTAGACCTATTTTACAAACTTAAAAAAATATGTTATTATATAAATATTGATGAAAGGATTTATATTATGTTAAAAAATGTAAAATTTGAAACTTCTGTCTTTGATTATAGTAAATTATTAAAAACAGATAAAAAACAAATCGTACTTGTTGGAAAATCTAATGTTGGAAAATCTTCATTTATTAATGCTATATGCAATCAAAAAAAATTGGCAAAAGTAGGTCAAACTCCTGGTAAGACTAGAAGTATTAATTATTATAATGTAAATAATGATTTTTATATTGTAGACCTTCCTGGATATGGATACTCTACTATGTCAGAAAAAGAAAAGATAAAAATAAATAAACTAATTGATACATATATATCCAAAACTAAAGAAATTAAACATATATATTTTTTAGTAGATATTCGTAATTTGCCTTCTCAAAATGATAGACAAATGTATGAATGGTTATTAGATAAAAATATTCCATTTACAATAATTGCAACTAAAGCAGATAAAGTTGCCAAAACTAAAATGGATGATTATACAAAAGAGATAACAAAAGCTCTATTTGCTAAAGAAGAAATTATTCCATTTTCTAGTGATAAAAAAATTAATGTTGATTTAATTTGTGATGAAATATTAGAAATAATTGAAAAAGAGTAATACCTAAATATTACTCTTTTATTATGCTTACGCTCCTACCTTTTATAATACCATTTTCAAATTTTGCTACTACGTCTCCTATATAATTTTTAGGAATTTCTACTTTTGTAATATTATCATTTACTTCTATTTTTCCAATATCTTCTGTTTTCATACCAGTAGTTGCTCTTATAGCACCAACTATATCTTTATTTTTTATACCATCTTGTTTTCCAATATTTAAAGTTATTATATAATAACCTCTATTGCTAATAGGGAAATCTACATTAATATCTTTACTAATAGATGGTACATTTTCAAATATAAACTTTTTATTTGTATATTTTTCTATCTCTTTTATTCTATCAATTTGCTTTCCAGTAAATAAAGTATATGCTACACCATTTTTACCCTTTCTTGCAGTTCTTCCTATTCTATGCACATAATATTCATTTTCAAATGGTATATCATAATTTATAACTAGATCTAAATCTTCAACATCTATTCCTCTTGCAAGTACATCAGTAACTACTATTGTATCTAATTCTCCATTTTTTAGCCTCTTTAATATTTTTTCTCTTTCTTCTTGCCTTATATCGCTATTTAGCATTTCTGCTTTTACATTGTTATCTATAAGATACTTATATACTGTTTCTGTTTTCTTTTTAGTATTACAAAAAATCATACTGTTTTTAGCATTTTCTTTTTTCAATATTCTTAATGAACATTCATTTTTCATTTTTTCTTTTACATCTATTGCAATTTGAACTACTTCATTTACTAATATTGATGTATCATCACTACAATTAATAGTGATAGGATCATTTAAATATTTACTTGCAATTTTATACACTCTATCTGTAATTGTTGCTGAAAAAAGTAATTTTTGAGAACTGATATTTATGCTATTTAATATTTCATCTACTTCTTTTTCAAAGCCCATACTAAACATTTCATCTGCTTCATCCAGTACTATTGTTCTTAATTTTGCCAATTTAAGGACTTTTTTATCTAGTAAATCATTTATTCTACCTGGTGTACCAACTACGATTTTTACGCCCTTTCTTAGCAAAATAGCCTGTAATCTTATCTCTTGTCCTCCATAGATTGGTAAACAATTTATACTTTGACTATATTTACAAAATTTTCTTATTTGTTCTACTATTTGAATTACTAGTTCTCTAGTAGGTGCAACTACTAATACTTGTGTACTTTTATTTGTATAATTTATATTTTGAAGCAATGGTAATATATATGCAGCAGTTTTACCACTTCCTGTCTTTGCCATTGCTATAACATCTTTTCTTCTAAAAATAGGTTCAAATGTTTCTTCCTGAATTCTAGTTAAATCTTCATAACCCATTTCACAAATTGCCTTTTTTAATTTATCATTTAACTTTGTGTCTTTAAATTTCATATATAATAGCTCCCATTCTATTTACATAAGTTTTATTATAACACGGATGTTAAAATTTAGCAATATAAAAGGAAAATAAGAAGGACAGTCCTTCTTATTATAGGTTTATATATGAAAAATTACTCTTTTATAATACATCCTTAATGTGATAAATTTATGATTATTTTTTGTAATTTATACGATATTATTCTAATATACTTTATAGAGGTGAATTTTATGCTAAATTTATGTGGCAGTGGTGTTGCTTTAGTAACTCCATTTACAAAAGACAATTTAATTAATTATTCAAAAATTGATGAATTACTTAATTTTCATGTTAAAAATAATACAGATTTTTTAGTTGTTTGCGGTACTACAGGCGAATCGTCTACTCTATCAAACGATGAAAAAAAAGAACTAATTGAATATATCGTTAAAAAGAATAACAAAAGATTACCAATAGTTGCAGGTACAGGATCAAATAATACAAAAATAGCAATAGAAATGAGTAAATTTGCCAAACAAGCCGGTGTAGATGCAATACTAGTAGTTACACCATATTACAATAAAAGTAACCAAATAGGGCTATATAATCACTACAAGGCTATTTCTGATGCAGTGTACCCTCTCCCACTTATTTTATATAATGTTCCATCTAGAACAAGTGTAGACATTTCTTTAGATACAATTATTAAATTATCTAAAATAGAAAATATAATTGGTATTAAAGAAGCTAGTACCTCTTTAGAAAAAATTGCTAATATTCTGCTTTATACCAAAGATAATAACTTTAAAGTATTTTCTGGAAATGATAACTTACTTCTTCCTACTCTATCTCTTGGTGCAAGTGGAATAATTTCTGTCAGTGCTAATATAATACCAAATCAAATACATAATATATGTAAAAATAACGATAAAGATTTATTTTTTGAAAATTTAGAATTAATGAATTCTTTATTTTTAGATGTAAATCCAATATTAATTAAAGAAGCTATGAATTATTTAGGTTTTGATGTTGGTAATACTAGATTGCCTCTTTTAGTAAATAAAAACATGGACCTTTCTTCTTTATATTCATCTCTTGATAAATTAAAAATTGATATATAAAAAGTGGTAGAATTCTACCACTTTTACAATATATTATCTATTTTTAATTTATGCTTTTCAACTGTATTTTTAAGATTTTGCCTAATCTTTTCTATTGCAATTAATGCTTCATCCTTTTTTTCAAATTGTACATTTTTCTTAAGCTCAACCATAGCTTCATCTATATTTTCTACCTCATCATTGTTTATAAATATCTCCCACACAGATTTTGTATCATTCCATGAATTATATGTGTTATCTATTTGTTGTTCTGCCATTTGGTAATTATTATTTTCAATAGCATTTTGTATATAATCTACATCTGAACTTAAGAAAACAGAGCTTTTTTCTAAATATTTAATTTCACCTACTCCTCCACTTACTATTAATAATATACATATTACCATTATTATTACTTGCTTCATATTACACCTCTTTTTGCTTTAACTGATATGTAAATTTATAGTCCGAATCCATTTGTCCATATAAGACATCATCTAGCTTTATCTTTTTAGCTTTTAATAGTCTTTCCACTTCACCTGTAGAAATCCCAATTAATGCCATATTATTTTCAGATAATTTACCATCTTCTATTATATTTACTGGTAAAGAGTTAATATTCTTATCATTTGAAATTACACTTAAATTTCCATTTGTTTCTATTAGTGCATATTTTACATTTGATATTGAAAAAATACCTTTTTCATGAAGTTGCGACATTATATCTGATACTGTATATTTTTGACTATTAAATTCTTTTTCTATAATTTTTCCGTCTTTTATAATTAATATTGGCTTACCACATACAATATCTTGTACTTTATTACTAGAATGATTTAATAATAAAAAGACTAAATATGCTAGTAGCAGTGTAATTATTGGTATAATTCCGTCAAGCAGTGAAAGTCCTCTTGATGACATAGGAGCTGATGCTAAGTCAGATATTACAATTATTATTGCTAGTTCAAAAGGTTGAACTTTAGATAACTCTTTTTTACCCATTAATCTTATTACTAAAAATACTATACAATATAAAATTAAAGCTCTAAAAAATACTATTAACATTTTTATCACCTAAATATATTTTTTGATATTTTTTAATTATTATACAAATAATATAATTATATGAGGTGATCTAATTGTCAAATAGATTAACTAAAATTATAACAAGATTATTTATTTCAATATCAATATTTGCATTTACAGTATTTTTAACTCCAAATTTTAATATAGATAATATTTATATTTTATTAATTTCAAGCCTCTTTATTGTAATTGTAGACTATATTGCCTCTACTATTACAGGAATACATGATTATCCAATTGGGCGAGGTGTTGTTGGCTTTTTTAGTGCAATAGTAATTATTTATGCTACTCAATTTTTTATAACTGGATATTATATTTCTATAACATCTAGTATAGTAGCTGCGTTAATTTACTCATTTATAGATTTTATTCTTCCAAATGATACAAAAATAGAATAGGCAAAAGCCTATTCTATCTCTATTGTTAAAAATCTATTTAATTCATTTTCTGTAAGTAGATTATCATCATCTGTAACTTCTATTACAAAGATATAATCATCATTTATTTTTGTATAATAATATGTTGTACTCATTACATATTCATACTCTCCTATGACAGAAGTATATGAAATTGATTTTTTATAAAATTTAACGTTGTTAACTTCAATTTCTTCAACTTTTGAACTTGAGAAATCTTTATATCCTTCTTTTTCTTTTAAAGAATCTAGCATATCTTCCAAATATTCTTCATATTCTTCTACAGTATCCATTTCAGATTCAACATCTATAGAAACATAGCCTGAATCAGTATATTTTGAAAATGTTTTATATGTATTTCCACTATAATCTTCATCAAAAGTTGATGGTACATTAAATTTTACTATATCATCATCATAAGTTATTATAAAACTTTGACCATCTTTTAATGGAACATTTGCAGGTGTTTCTTCATCTGATCCTAAAAATTCATTATTAGCCATAAAAACAGAGAAAATACTATATAAACTAGAATTTTGGAAATTCTCATACATTTCATTTACTTCATCGCTTGTTAAATCTTGATAATTAACACTGTTTCCTATATCTAGAGCATCTATGCCTTGATTATATACACAATTTAATGCATAATTAATAGTCATTTCTCCTACATCTTCTATTTCAAAAGACATATCTAAATCTATATCTTGTTCTGTAGCTTTGTTTACAGTAACAACAATAGAAAATTCATCTTGTGTATTTCCATATTCTTCTACTCTAGAAGAAACTACATATGTTTTTTCATCGTTCTTTCTTATATCTACTACTGTTCTATCTTCAAGCTCATCAGTTACTGCAACAGTTACACCTTCAAAGTTATTAAATAGTCCAGAAGTATATATATGAAATTCTACTGTACTTTCTTCTGATTCTGAATACTCTATAGAAGATGATAAATCATCAAGTAATTCTTTCATTTTTTCTTCATCTTCATAACAGCTTAAGAATTCTTTATCTTCTTTTAAAGTTGAAATAGTATTATTTATAACTTCTGCAAGTTGTTTAGATGTCATTTTTAATACATAGTCTTTAACTTTTTTCTCTTTTTGATTAACAGTAATAGTCGCTTTTTCGTTTGCAAATAAATCTTTTGATAAACTATTATTTATTGCTTTA
>CANQVI010000039.1 GCA_947627255.1 uncultured Clostridia bacterium
TCTATTTTTGCACTATCAGCTGTAAATACAGGGCTTTGCATAAAAGAATTAATTCCTTTTTCTATAATTCCTTTATATAGCTTTTCTGCATTTAAAGAGAACATTAAAAATCCAGCAACACCTAAAACTAATAATGCAACTATAATTAAAACTGCAAATGTAATTACACTATGTCTTTTCTTCTTTTGAGTGTTTGTTTCATTTACTACAGTTGTTGTAGTTGTAGTAGTTTTTTCTTCTTCTTTCTTTACTTTTTCTACTTCAGTTTCATTAGTAACTGTTTCTTCTTTTTTCTCAGAATCCATATTTAACATTTCATCTTCTTCATTTATTACTTTTTCTTCTTGTACATCTTCTATTTTATCAGAATCTACATTTACTTCATCTGTATTATTTACTACATCTTCTATTTTTTCTAGTTCTTCCTTTTTTTCTTCATGAATATCTTCTCCTACTGAACTTCCACAAAAAGCACAAAATGCGCTTCCATCGGCAATTTCTTTGCCACATTTTGGACATATCATGACATTTTCCCCCTCTTCTTATATTACACACAGTAATTATAATTATGATATAATATATGTCAAAAAAAGTAAATATATTTTAGCTTTTTTAATATTTTTGAAATATAACTAGATTCTATTTTTTCTTATATTATTTATTGATTTGTTAAGCCCTTCTCTATTAAGTTGATGTTTTTTTAATATTTTCATTATACAATCTATGTTATCACAAACAATATCGTACCTTTCATTATATGTATCAAGTAGATAATAATCTTTTTTTGTACATGGTGCACTGCATTTTTCATTATCTTTTCTATTTTCAACAAAACTTCCTAAAATACAATATCTTGAAGTTATAACTGTTACGTAATTATCTATTAATTCAATATTTACATATTTTTCTAATATATTTATTTGCTCATTAGTTGCATCAAAAGCTGGAACTATTACATCAAAACCTAAACTACTAAGAAATGTAGCACTATATGAATTAGTGATATTAAAGCTATAATCTGCAACTAAAGTAAACTCATACTTTTCTTTTAACTTTAAAATTAGATTTAAATATCTAAATGAGCCTAAAACTATTGTTTTTACACCTTTTTTTAGTAATTTTTCTAAATTTGAATTAATATACTTGTCCATATTATCTAATACAAAATTAGAAATATTTACTCCTAAGTTATATCTTGAATATTTATGGAAAATTGCTTCTTCATTTTTTACATAGTCATTTATTTGAAAATCTATTCTTTCAAGTTTTTTATTATATCCTTTTTCATATTCTTTGTCATACTCTATCATATCATTATACTTATATATAGATAATATATTTTTTGGTAAATTTTTAGTTTTTTTCTGATAATTTTTTAAATTTAAGTTTTCTTTTAAACTTGTATTTATTTTTTCTACGTTATTATTAATACAATATTTAGATTCAATTTTTGATACAAAATTTCTTCTTATTTCATTTAAATCTGATATTTTTACAAATACACCTTTTTCTATGTATCCAACAACTTTTTCAAATCTAATTCCATTATCTTGCGTTTTTGAAAATACATTATATATATCATCTAATGTCAATTCTTTGTTTATTGCCTTTTGTGGTATTATATTAGTGTTATATATATACATTTCATTATTAACAATGCTACTTAATGTTATAGGGGAATTTTCTTTTATAGTTACATTCAAAATCATTTTACGTTTTCTTGTTTGTTTTTGTATAAATTTTGATTGAATATCTAAATTTAATTTATAACTAGATGTTTTATATATACTGTCATTTACTTTTACATTTTCTTTTATATCTCCTATATACACTATATTTCCTTTTTCTACATTTTCGTTTATTAGCTGCATATTTGTATTTTTTATACAAGTTACAATAGTAGATACTGTATTATCACTAGAATATATTTCTATGCCATCATGCATACCTATATTTTCTTCTAATTTTACTTTTACTAATTTTCCTTTTTTCTCTAATACTTTTCCTAAATAAAGACCTGTATTTTTAGGTGTAAATCTAGTTATACTATCTTTATATTTTACACCTTTAAAATATCCGCTACTTTTTCCACTTCTATTAAATACTTGAAGTAAATTTTTTTCATCTTCAATATCTACATCTATATTTTTATCTTTATTATATAAATCTATATATTTTCTATATGTTGAGACCACCATAGCTACATATTCTGGTGTTTTATTTCTTCCCTCAATTTTTAAGGATGCTATATTGCTATTTAGAATATCTTTTAAAATATCTAATGTAAATATATCTTTTTTGCTTAATATATATGTATGTTTTTCTATTACTTTATTTTCAGATAAAAGTAAGTATTTCATTCTACATGGTTGTGCACATGCTCCTCTATTTGCACTTCTATTTCCAATTTTTAGACTTAAAAGACATTGTCCTGACATGCTAACACATAATGCTCCATGAATAAATACTTCAATTTCAACATCTGTATTTGAAGTAATATTTTTTATTTCCTCAAGTGTTAATTCTCTTGCAAGAACTACTCTTTTAAAGCCAATACTTTTTAAAAATTCTACTTGCTCTAAAGAATACGCACTCATTTGTGTACTAGCATGTAGTGGAAGATTAGGTATTGTTTTATGTATTAAAGTTGCAAGTCCTATATCTTGTACTATAACTGCATCAAGTCCATGCTCATATAATCTTACAAGCATTTCTAATGCATCTTTTATCTCATTATCTAGTAGCAAAGTATTTAAAGTTAAATATACTTTTACTTCTCGTATATGTGCATAGTCTATACATTCTATATAATCTTCTGTGGTAAAATTTTTAGCCATTACTCTAGCATTATGTTTGCCAAGTCCCATATATATAGCATCTGCACCTGCATTTACTGCAGCTTTAAAGCTCTCCATATTTCCAGCTGGTGCTAATAATTCAACGTTTTTCTTCTTCATAAATACTCCTTTAAAAGAAAAGTAGTAATATATAATAATATTACTACTTTTTATGTTTTATTTATTATTTTTTTGTCTTACAATTTCATACATACTTATAGCTGCAGAAACTGAAGCATTTAATGACTCAATATGACCTGTCATTGGTATTTTAACTACAAAATCGCAATTTTCTAGTACAAGTTTTGAAATTCCTGAGCCCTCATTTCCAACTACTAGTCCAATAGGACCACTAAAATCTGTATCATATATATTACTTGCACCTTCCATATCTAAACCATAAATCCATAGTCCTTGTTTTTTTAAATATTTTATACACTCAGTTATATTAGTAACTCTAGCTATCTTCATATAATTACAAGCTCCTGCTGCAGTTTTTTCTACAGTGTCAGTGACTTGAGAAGCATTTCTTTTTTGTATAATCACACCATGAGCACCTAAACATTCTGCACTTCTTACTATAGCACCCAAATTGTGTGGATCCTCGACCTTATCTAATATGATTATAAAAGGGGATTCATTTCTCATATTTGCTTCTTCTAATATATCATCTACTGTATAATAGTTATAGTCAGTAACTGATGCTACTACACCCTGAGAATTCTTTATTTTTTCATCTTTTTCAGTAATCATTTTATCTAATTTTGATTTATCTGATTCAACTACGACTATTCCCTTTTCTTTCGCTTTTTTTATGATTTCAAATATTTCTTTACTTCCTCTTTGTACGTATATCTTATTAATTGTTTTTCCAGATACTATTGCTTCTGTAACTGGATTAATACCATATATTAAGCTCATTTTATATCTCCTTTAATGTAAACATTATACAACATTTACATAAAAAAGTAAATATTTATTGTTTAGTTTTATATTTGAATATATTTAGTATTTCAGCAGCATCTGCTGTATCTATTAAGCCATTTTCATCCAAATCTCCTATAGCCATATCTTCATCTGTAAAGTTTTTATATTTAAATAGGTTTAATGCTACTGCAGCATCTGCTGTATCTACTTGTCCGTTTCTATCTAAATCTCCTTTTAGATAGTCTACAACTTCGACCTCAATAACTCTTTCTAAATCTTGTCCATTAGTCTTATCTTTAATAGTTGCTTTAATTTGAGCTTTTCCAACTTGCTTAGCCTCAGCAACTCCTGTTTCTGGATTAATAGTTACATATTCTGGTGCATCACTATCCCATACTATTTCAACTTCATCAGTTGTATCTTGAGGATATAATTCTACACTAAATTGATGCTCAGAATTAATTATCATTGTAATCTTATCGCCATCTGTAATTTCAGCACTATTTAATGGTACATCTACAATTACTGTATATTCAGTAGTCATTTTTTTACCTGTTGCTGAACATTCTGCAGGTACAGTAGCTATTACTTTAGTCTGTCCTTTTTTAAGAGCAAGTATTGTACCATCTCCTATAATTGTAGCTACACCTCTATCTTCACATTGATATGTTATACGATTTTTAAATGTATTATCTGCAGGAAGTGCTGTAACCTGTTGACTATAAGATTCATTTTTATTTACATGTACAACTTTTTGTTTAAAATCTATACTACTAATAGCTTTTTGTACATTATATCTAAATGTTGTAAACACAGAAGGTAACTCTTTACTTTTAGCAGTTACTTCAACACTACCTGGCTTCTTAAATGTTACAACACCATCTGTAGATACTTCTGCTAATTCATCGTTATCTACAGTATATTCTATTTCATCATTATCTATTACAGGAGTTCTTGTAAGTGTTAATTTATCTTGTACATTATCTACTCCATCTTTTAACATTATATTTGAATTGCCTGCAAGTGCTAAACTCTTTAGAGTAGCAGTTACAGTTACAATTACATTATCTTTAACAGTTGGTATTGAAGAATTAGCAGTTATTTTAGTAGTTCCTTCTTTATTTATTTTAAATCTTCCGTTTGTATCATAATTTTCTATAAAATTAGAATTTTCTACTTGCCAATCTATTACCTTAGATTCTGTTGTATTAGTTTCCGTATAATCCACAGCTAAATTAAAATAATCTTCTCCAAATGTATCATAATTTATATTTAATGTTCTATTTCCATCGCTACCAGGATTTACACTAAGTCCTTGCGTAGCAGATTTTATAGTAACAAACTTCAATGGTACGTGTATTGCTATTTTACAACGTCCAGAGAATGTATCATTAAGACCAGTAACATATGCAATAACATAGAATATGTTATTATCTGGTTCTGCGTCTAACGCATGTATATATACCTTTTTAGAATCATTCTCATCTACATCCACTTTTATAACACGACTTAATGTTGGATCATCTAAGTCATATTCTATACTTGGATTTTTTTGACTAGCAACTTTCCAATTAATCTCTGTATATTCTGTTGCTTCCTCTGGTATATATTTTATATATAATTCTCCTGATACTTCATTAGTTTTATTATATTCTAATTGCTCATATGTAACATCATCTTCGCTTAATTGTATTTCTTCCAAAGCTATATATGGTCTTACAACTATATGAGCTGTAACGTTACTACCAGTATATCCAACAGTTATAACAACATCTTCATCTGTTAAACTATTAGCAATAATTGTACCATTTTGTGTTACTGTTACTCTTTCATCAGAAGAATACCATGAAACTTTTCTATCTACTAAATCCGCAGGAATTTTAGCGATTACTTTAGCTTCTTTTCCAACTGGAACATAGTATATATCTTTTTCACCTTTAACAAGTTTTAATCCGTTTGAACTAATACCTATACTATCTGGTCTTGTAGGATAAGCAGTTTCGTCTGCATATTCAAATACAGATCTATAGCTATAATCTGTTAAAGAACCAGTTGAATTATCTTTTACATTATGTAATGTTATTTTATATACATATCCGGCAGATGGTATAATTGTAGAGTCATACATTATTACTCTATTATTTAATGATGAGCTAACGTCTGTATCTGTTTGATACCATTTACCAGTAACTTTTTCTTCTTTATCAAACTCCCACTTATCTCCTGTATTTAAACATTCAATAGTAGCAGTTGTATCATTTTGAATTGTGTATTTGCTTGTAAATTGTGCAGTCCAATTAAATCTAACATTTGATAAAGTCTCTATAAATGTTATACCATTTGAAGGCCATGCCTCTAAAAATACATCACTAGATTGTGAGCCTTTAAATTCATTAGCAGACATTAATGGACTTATTCCAAATCCAAAATTTCTATATCTTGCACTAAGTAATTTTTGTCTGTGTGAGAATATAAGACTTGGTGTCTCAGAACTATCATCAATAAACTTATTAATATGATCAGTCATAGCTTTAACTGTTGTTTGCTGTGATGAACGTCCTAAGTTCTCAGTATATCCTAAACCATAACCTATGGCTCTATGCCAAAATTCTTCTGAAACTCCTTCAGGTTGTGGTGGTTGGTGCATGATATCTTGTCCAAGCACATTATATCTATAAGTCATTAATGTAGCTATATGTTGTGCTACATCAAATGCTTCTTCTGATTTAATTAATTTTGGAGTTCCTGCTGCAGTTCTAATTGCATTTACATAAGCAACTATACCATCTTCTTTAGATGTCATAAGTTTTCCTGCTTCTAGAGCACTGGCAACAGATGCCTTTGGCTCTTTTTCATACATTTGGCTATCTTTATTTAAAAGAGACATTGCATTTGTATATTCGTGTCTACCAGAAGATAATTTAGATTGTTCTTCAGGTAAAAGTTCTATTGCTTCAACATTTTCAAAAGCATCAGGACTTATTGCTATAGCAGTAAGCATATGTCTTTCTTCTGAAAAGTCAAAAACTGCAATATTTTTTTCTCCAAATTTTGTTGATTTGTTTGCAGTAGCATATTGTGCAAACATTAATGGATTTATTAAATAATATTTATTGTCTATATATGCATCTTCTTTTGGTTTTGCTATTGCCTTTACATATGTTGTAGATTTATTCATTGCAGTCATATATTCTCTAATAGATTTAGATTTAGATTCATTTGGAGATTCTTCTGTAGATTCTTTTAATTGTTCATTAATATAAAAGAAATCTTCGTCAAATTTCAATTCTGTTTTATTTCCTAATTTTGTACTTAATGCGTTATACATTATAACCGCATGTTGTACTATACTTTTCAAATATTTTATTGGCTCTTCTACATATCTTCCTTTATAATCTGAAACAAATTGCTCATATTTTCTTCCACCAAAGCTTTCATAAGATGAAAGATTATAAAATAAAGCTGCTATTATTGTTCCATCATCAGAGCACATATATCCAGATAATATACCATTTTCTTTAAAGTTATATGGATCACCATAGCTATATGTACTTGTTTTAAAAGTTGTATCAATTGAGCCATAAGATGCTATTACTCCACTACTTAGTGTTTCAACATATAAATAATTACTATAATTATTATCAGTATAAAAAGTATATGCTTTTCCACCAAAAGCGGAATCTGTTACTAATTTTGGCTCGCCCAAAACTCTAGATATTTCGTCAATTGTAGTGTTATTATTTACTGTAACATTACCTACTGATATAAGTAAATCACCAGTTGCTGCAAAAATATTCTTACTTGAGCAAAAAGACAAAAAAAGTATAAATGTAATTAAAAATTTTCTTAGTCTTTTCATATTCTACCTCTTGCTATCATAATCAAAAAGGGATATTTATGTTAGTAAATATCCCTTAATGTCTAATCAAATAAATTCTACTTAATTAAATTATTTTACAAGTAATTTTTTTGAAACTACTATACCAGCTAAAGATATAGCCATAACACATACAAGTAATGCTATAGGCATATCTCCTGTATCTGGAGCTTCTTCAACAACTGGATCAACAATTTCAAATGCTAATTGCCATACATCTTGTTCTTCTCCTTCAACTGGTTCACCTGTAGTAACATCAACTTCTGCATTACCAGCTTTTTTAGCTGTAATAGTTAATTTACCTGTTCTTGTTTCATCATCAAATGTAACAGTTACATCTACTAATTCATCATCAAATTCAGCATGAACAAAATCTTCGATTTCTTCAGCTGTATCTGTACAATCTTCAGGATCAACTGTAAATTCTACTTCAACAGTATCACCAACAGTTACTGGTCCTAAATCTTCTAATCCTTTAATAGTATCATCAGAGAATACAATACCATCAGCATGTATTTCTTTTACTGTTACAGTATAAGAAGCAGTTTTTCCAGCAATTGTTACTTGGATTTCTGCAGTACCTTCTTTTAATCCAGTAACTACACCATTTTCATCTACTGTAGCAACATCTGGACTTAGAGATTTCCAAGTTACAGTTGTATCATCAGTAGTTTTATGTACTGATTCTGGTTCTCTTGTCTCATAAGAAGCAGTTAATTGTTTAGTTTTTCCTCTTAAAACTTCTTCATCATCTTCAGCAGTAACTGAAACAGAAGTTATAGGATTTTCTTTAACAATTACACTTATTGTTTTCTTAAGAGGATCTGTAGCTCCACCATTAGCAGCTACAAATACTTCTGCACTACCTTCTTTTAATCCAGTAATTTCAACGCCATCAGCAACTGCTTTTGCCATAGCATTTTGATCACCTGTTCTTAATGATGCATCTAATGTATCCCATTTTGCACCAGTAGGATTTGCAGTAACTACAACCTTTTCTGTATCGCCTTTATAAACAGTTACAGATTCTTTATCTACAGTTATACTCTCTAAAGGAACAGTAACACTTACATTAATAGTTGCTGTGTGACCATCAACATTTACAGTTATTGTAGCATCACCAACACCTTTAGCAGTTAATTTACCTGATGCATCAACATCTACTACATCATCATCTGATGTTTGCCATGTTATACTCTTAACATCTGCATCAGCAGGATTTTTTTGTAATAGAGTATTTAAATCAAATGTATTGTTATCTTTAGTGTCTAGAGTAACTTGACTTCTAGAGAAAGATACACTACCAATTGTTGAAGTTACATATACAGGAACTGTAGCGGTAAATCCTCCAACTTCTACTTCTACTTCTGTGTTACCTTTACCAACAGCAGTTAACACACCATTATCTACTCTTACAACACCATCATTTTTAGAAGACCATTTATATGATGCTGCTTTAGCATTTGATGGTTGTAATTTAACGTAACTTGAAATATCCATAGTTGGTTTTGTTGTTACGTCAAGATCAACTCTTTCTAATCCTTCAAAAGATACTCCTTCAATAGGAACAGTAACAGATACAGGTAATGTAGCTTTGTATTTTCCAACACTAACAACTACATTTGTTGTACCTTCGTTAACAGCTGTAACTGTACCATTATTATCTACAGTAGCTATATTATGATCTTCTGTGTCCCATTTAATATTATCAG
>CANQVI010000040.1 GCA_947627255.1 uncultured Clostridia bacterium
ATATCTTCATTTCCTTCTTTACCAAATATTCTTTTAAATACATAATCATTTGTTGGAATATATTTTTTATTATTATTACTCATACTTCATCTCTCCTTCTGCTGCATTAATTATAGCGGGAGAATTTGGTATTTTCAAATAAATGCATATTGTTTTTCTTAGCATATTTACTCTATTTTTAGCATAAAAAATACTATGTACAAATTGTACATAGCATTTCATTTTTTTTAAGTTATATGAAGTTATTTAGAAAGGCTAATTTTCTTTTTTGAAATATATACTATTCCAGCAGTACTAACTAAAGCTATACCTATTAGAGCATATACAGCTATATCCCCAGTATTTACCATTTCTAAAATACTAGCAAACATTGTTATTTTTGAAGTATTATTTGTCTTACTAATAGCTTCTTTATCTATTTGATTTTCTTCTACTTTTTCATATGGTATATCAACTATTTTTCTTTGATCTATATCGTCACTTGATAGTAACATAATTTCATTTACTTTAGATTCTAGGTTATTATTTACACTCCAATGTACTACTATCTCTTTTATTTCTTCTTTTTCTGGATCTATTTTAAATGTTTCATTTGTTACTATTTTATTTGTATTTGATATTACTTTCCAATCACTATTTTCATCTTGTAAGAATTCTACATTTTCAGGTAAATAGCTAACTACACTATCTACAGTACCTTCTGTTTTTCCAGTATTTTGAATATTAACTTGATATACTATTTTATATTTTTCATTTTGTAATTCTTCTTCTGGTACATCAAATTTAGCAAGATTTTTTGCCACCTCTAAAGGTACTTCTTCACCAGTTAATTCATTTATTACTTCTTTTACACTTAAATTAGCTACAAAATCTGTATAAGCCATATATATTTCAACATCTGACTTATTAGATGTATATTCTTCGTTATATGGTCTATTTTCTTTTCTTATATCTGTTTGTTCTACTTCTGTACATACCATAAGATTTTCTTCTATCATTTCTTCTTGTGTAACTTTAAATACCATTTCTAGACTTTTTGATTGAGATGTTTTAAGCTCATTTTCTACACCTTTATCAAAACTATATATTGATGTTTGATATAACATTTCATTATTATCTTCTTCTGTCCATTCGTTTTCTATGTTTATTTCATCCTCTTGAATAAATTCAAGACCTTGTGGTATTTTAACCTTTACATTTTCAATATATCCTGCACCAATTCCGTTATTTGTTATATCTATTTTTATTTTTACTATATCACCTAATCTTACTTGTGGTAATTCAGTTATTTCTTCTTTATTTTCAATTTTTTCTCCATTTATTTCAATAACATATGAATTTATATTCATTTCTGGTGCATCTGGTTTTATTATCTCAACCATAACTTCTCCATATTCTGGTTGCACTATTTCATAATTAAATGCATCGGCTCCTTCTAATACAATTTCATCTATACTTACTTTCCAATTTCCTACATCTTCATTTTCTGAAATTCCATTTTCTGGTATTATTGCATAAACGTCATCGCCATCTATCTTTCTATCTAAAGTTGTTCCTTCTAGTTTTACTACTTTGTTTTTATCATACTTTTTACTTTCAGCATGTAAATCTTCTACTTTAACTTTTCTTCTTGTAATTTCAACATTTAAAGTTTCTTTTTCTGGCTGCACTAATATATAATTAGATGCATCTAGTCCTTCTAATGTTATCTCATTTAAATTTACATTATATTTTCCAACTATTACATCGTCGATTGTTCCAGTGTTTGGTAATGCAAAAGTTACATCATCCTCTGGTTCAATTCCAACTAGTTTGCCACCGCTTACATTTACTATATTTGTTTTATCATATTCCCTATTTTCTATAACTATATCTTCTATAGTTATATGTTTAGGACTTATAACTACATCAACATCTGTATGCTCTGGTTGTGTTAATGTGTAATTTGAAGCATCTATTCCTGTTAGTGTTATCTCAGGTATTGTTACATTATGTGTTCCTACTTTTTCACTATCTGAAGTTCCTGTTTTAGGTAATACAAAGTTTACTTCATCTCCTGACTCAACACCTACAAGTTCTCCTCCTGTTAAATCTACAACATTAGATTTGTTATATTCTCTATCTGTTGCATCTATTCCTGTTATTGTTATATGTTTTTGACTTATAACTACATCAACATCTGTATGCTCTGGTTGTGTTAATGTGTAATTTGAAGCATCTGCTCCTGTTAGTGTTATCTCAGGTACTGTTACATTATGTGTTCCCACTTTTTCACTATCTGAAGTTCCTGTTTTAGGTAATACAAAGTCTACTTCATCTCCTGATTCAATGCCTACAAGTTCTCCTCCTGTTAAATCTACAACATTAGATTTGTTATATTCTCTATCTGTTGCATCTACTTCTGTTATTGTTATATGTTTAGGACTTATTACTACATTAACATCTGTATGTTCTGGTTGTGTTAATGTGTAGTTTGAAGCGTCTGCTCCTGTTAATGTTATCTCAGGCATTGTTACATTATATGTTCCCACTTTTTCACTATCTGAAGTTCCTGTTTTAGGTAATACAAAGTCTACTTCATCTCCTGATTCAACACCTACAAGTTCTCCCCCTGTTAAATCTACAACATTAGATTTGTTATATTCTCTATCTGTTGCATCTATTCCTGTTATTGTTATATGTTTAGGACTTATTACTACATCAACATCTGTATGTTCTGGTTGTGTTAATGTGTAATTTGAAGCATCTTTTCCTGTTAGTGTTATCTCAGGTATTGTTACATTATGTGTTCCTACTTTTTCACTATCTGAAGTTCCTGTTTTAGGTAATACAAAGTTTACTTCATCTCCTGATTCAACACCTACAAGTTCTCCTCCTGTTAAATCTACAACATTAGATTTGTTATATTCTCTATCTGTTGCATCTACTCCTGTTATTGTTATTATCTTTTTAGTTACAATATATTCTCCTGTTAAACCTGTTTTATATTCATTGCCATTATACTTAACTTTTAATTCATAGTTATATGTATTAACATCATTAGGTAATGTTTTTCCACCATCATAATACTCTACTATTTCCGCTCCATGAGGATTTGTATATTCTACTCTATGATCTTGCGCATCATATACATTTGTTTCATTTGTAATTTCCATACCTTCTATTAAAGCACAAATTGGACATCCATCTAAATCTGAGCTATAGTTTGGATGGTCTAATCCAGCTGTACATTCACAATATTTATTTACTATAACAACCTCTTGTGTATTTTCATTTCCTACATTATCTACAACTCTTATAGTATGAGTACCATTTTTATAGAAAGTATATTCATTTGAGTCTGCATTATCTAGTTTTTCACCATCTATATAAACCTCTTTTACACCTGATTGTGTATCATCAGTTACTATTGTAATAGTTATATTATCTGTTGTAGGAGTATCTGGATTTCCTGTAACAGAAATTGTTGGAGCATTTCTATCTATGTTATTTATTGTAACAGGATAATTTGCTTTATTTCCTACTTTATCTTCTAATTCAAATATATATGTATTATTATCTGTTGCAAGATAAGTTGTTGACATACTACTTCCATCTATTCTACCGCTCATTTGAGCTCTTTCTCTTGCACTTAATCCACTATAATATCCTCCATTAGGCAATTTTATTCTTTTCATTCCACTTAAAGCATCAGTTGCTGTAAGATATATTGTTACATCCCCTCTTGTCCATGTATCTGGATCAATAGTATGTTCTCCTACTGGTGGATCATTATCTGCTGATACAGTAAAGTGTAGTTCAACAGGTACAGACATATTTCCATTATCATCACGTGCCCATATTTGTATCTTATGATCTCCTGGAGTTGTACCGGCTGGGATTGTAAATTTAGTATCATAATCTACTTCATTACCATTTGGTGAATATTCTTCATCTAATTCTATTTCTTCTCCATCATCTACAGCATAGACGATTTTTACTGTATCAGATGTATCTTTATCTCCAACTCTTCCAAATATATCTACTTCTTCATTAACAAAATAATGATCTTCAAAAGAGCTTTCAACTGTAAGTGTAGGTGGCTCATTAAGTTCACCTATACCAAATAATACAGATAAATTAATTTCTCCATTTGCTGGTATCTTCTGATTTTGCCATGAAAATATCATACCACTATCAGTGCCATCAGTTAAGCTATTTATTGATACATCTGATTTATCCCATCTATGTTTCTCTCTATCACCATATTTTCCAAACCAAAAAGCAGTGACATTAGGGCTAACGCCATAAGAATCTCTACATAAGAATGTAAACATATGATTTTTTCCATCAGACATAGTAAATCCCCTATTTCCACTTATCTTAGTAATAGGTGCATCATCATTTGAACCTATCTGAATATCTGCATCAGAAGCAAGGTCAACTGTTACCTCTGAGCTACTATTATTTTTTAATTTATAGTTAACTTTAATATATGCTCCATTACTAATAGGAGTTCCTGTAGTTGTACAAACGACATTACTTCCAGAGCCTGTACCATTAGTAACTTCATATTCTGCTCCACCATTAACTCTAAATTTCGTTCTATATCCAGAATCACTATATGTTGTCTGTATATCGCTACCACTATATGAGCCATGTATATTATAGTCTGCTGTTGTAACATGTGAAAATCTAACAGTTACAGATGAAGCAGCTTGAATACTACTACATATAGTAAGTAAAATAATATTTAAGGCTATAAATAGCCCTACTAATCTCAACTTTTTCTTCATATATATTCCCTCTCTTTACTTTACTTTCCTTCCATATAAATTTTAGCACTTAACAAAAAAATTTACTATACATTTCTAAATTAACCTTTTTGTCTAGATATTTTGTATAATTTTTGTTATTCTATCTTAATATATCTGTAACAATAATTTAAAATAAAAAGAAGAATTTATTTCTAAATTCTTCTTTTTAAACTTAGTCTTTCACTAAATATTATTTTATTCGTAATCTACTACATTTACCCATGAGCTTAAAAATTCTTGTTCTTCTTTGATATTTTTAGCCATTTGAACTGCTGCAACAATAGGTATCCATCTTTGTACAACTGTTTTATCTGTATTAGATTTTTGACAATATAAATCTAAATATTTTTCTGCAAGCTCTTTCTTTCCTTGCATTGAGAATATTAAATATGTTTGAGCAGCATCTGCAGCACCATTTCCTTGTGTAGCATGTGACCAGTCAATGATTGAATATTCTCCTTTTTCATTTATTATTATATTACTTGGATTAAAGTCTCCGTGACATAGTTTGTAATGTTGATTTATCCCCTCTAATCTTTGTAATAATTCATATTTAACATGATCATTTAAATTTGTAGCATTTTCTAATCTACCTTTAAATTTATCTTTTATTCTATTAAGTAATGGTACTCTTTTTGAATGAACAGTAAGTTGAATTTTTACAAATAATTCAAGATACTCATCTATTTTTTCTGGATGTTCTTCCATTAGTTTATCTAATGGTGTGCCTTCAATATGCTCTGAAATTAAAGCCCATCTATTATCTATTTGACTCACTTCAAGTAACTTAGCTATTTTTAAATCTGTTGCTTCTTCAACTCTTGCTTGTATTAATGCTTCATTTAATATATTTGCTTTAGAATAATTTTCAACAAATAGTTTTATTGTTTTATCATTATCTCTGTATACAGTTTTTGTAGGTCTTTCAACTAATTTATTATTTAAATTTAAATCCATTATTTATTACCTCCATAATATACTTTCAAATATAAATCCTTAATTTCCTCTATAGTAGGATATCTTGGATTAGCTCCTGTACATTGATCATCAAAAGCAAGTTCACTCATTTCATCTAATGTAGCTAAGAAGTCTTCTTCCTTTATGCCATAATCTTTAATTGAATGCTTAACACCAACAGCATCTTTTAGTTCATCTATTTTCTTAATTAATTTTTCTAGTTTTTCATTATCGTCTTTACCAGTTATTCCTAAATACTCAGCAATCTCAGCATATCTTCTTAAAGCATGTGGATGATCATATTGTGGGAAAGTTCCCATCTTATATGGAGCCTCTGAACTATTATATCTCATAACTTCATCTAATACAAGTGCAACAGTAATACCATGTGGTAAGTGATGGAAAGCACCAAGTTTATGTCCCATAGAGTGACATATTCCTAAGAATGCATTTGCAAATGCCATACCAGCAAGTGTTGCTGCATGTGCCATTTTTTCTCTTGCTTCTGGATCTTGTGCACCTTTTTCATATGCTCTTGGTAGATAATCAAATATAAGTTTAATAGCTTCAAGTGCCATTCCATCTGTAAATTCTGTAGCCATCATTGATACATAAGCCTCTATGCTATGAACTAAAGCATCAACACCAGAAGCAGATGTTAATCCTTTTGGTGCATTCATCATCATATCTGCATCTACTATTGCCATTTTAGGTAATAATTCATAATCTGCAAGTGGATATTTTATACCTGTACTTTCATCTGTAATAACTGCAAAAGGTGTAACCTCAGAGCCTGTTCCAGAAGATGTTGGTACACAGATAAAATATGCTTTTTCGCCCATTTTAGGGAAAGTATATACTCTCTTTCTTATATCTATAAATCTCATTGCCATATCTAAGAAGTCTACTTCAGGATGCTCATATAATACCCACATAATTTTTGCAGCATCCATTGCAGAGCCACCACCAATTGCAATAATACAATCTGGCTTAAATTCGCTCATAAGTTTTGCTCCTTCTTTTGCACAAGCAAGAGATGGATCTGGTGCTACATTTGAAAATGTAGTATGCTCTATTCCAAGCTCATTTAATTTATCTGTAACAACTTTAGTATAGCCATTTTCAAATAAGAAAGAATCTGTAACTATAAATACTCTCTTTTTATCCATTACATATTTTAATTCTTCAAGAGCTACTGGTAAACAGCCTCTTTTAATATATACCTTTTCAGGTGCTCTAAACCACAACATATTATTTCTCCTTTCAGCTACTGTTTTTATATTTAATAAATGTTTAACTCCAACATTTTCAGATACAGAGTTTCCACCCCAAGAACCACAACCAAGTGTTAAAGAAGGTGTTAATTTAAAGTTATATAAATCTCCTATTCCACCTTGTGAAGATGGTGTATTTATTAGTACTCTGCATGTTTTCATAGCATTATAGAATTTCTCTATCTTTTCATTTTCAGTTATGGTATTTACATATAATGATGATGTATGTCCAATTCCTCCATCTTCTACAAGTTTTGATGCTTTTTCTATAGCTTCATCAAAAGTCTTAGCTTTATACATAGCAAGTACAGGAGAAAGTTTTTCATGAGCAAATTCTTCAGATATATCTACACTTTCTACTTCACCAATTAATATTTTAGTATATTCTGGTACTTTTACACCTGCAAGTTCTGCAATTGTAACAGCTTTTTGACCTACTATTTTTGCATTAAGTGCACCATTTATTATCATTGTTTTTCTTACTTTATCTATTTCATCTTTCTTTAAGAAATAGCATCCTCTTTTTTGGAATTCTTCTTTTACTTTATTATAAATAGAATCAAGTACTATAACAGACTGTTCTGATGCACATATCATACCGTTATCAAAAGTCTTAGAATGAATAATTGAGTTTACTGCAAGAAGAATATCTGCTGTATCATCAATTACAGCTGGTGTATTACCTGCACCAACTCCAACTGCTGGTTTACCACTTGAATATGCAGATTTAACCATACCAGGTCCACCTGTTGCAAGTATTATATCGCAATTTTGCATAACTGTATTTGTTAAGTCAAGAGATGGTATATCAATCCATCCAATTATATTTTCTGGAGCTCCTGCTTCAACTGCAGCTTCAAGTACAATTTTTGCAGCTTCAATTGTGCATTTTTTAGCTCTTGGATGTGGACTAAAAATAATACCATTTCTAGTTTTAAGTGCAAGTAAAGATTTAAATATTGCTGTTGATGTAGGATTAGTTGTTGGTATAACAGCAGCTATAACACCTATAGGCTCAGCAATCTTCTTGTATCCATAGCTTTTATCTTCTTCTAAAACACCACATGTTTTTTCATTTCTGTATTTATTATATATGTACTCTGCGGCATAATTGTTTTTAATAACTTTATCTTCAACTATACCCATGCCTGTTTCTTCAACAGCCATTTTTGCAAGTGGAATTCTTGCTCTATTTGCAGCAAGTGCTGCTGCTTTAAATATCTTATCTACTTTTTCTTGAGAGAAAGTAGCAAACTCTCTTTGTGCTTTTCTTACATTTTGAATTAGCTTCTCTAATGTCTCAACACTATCAACTTGTTCATAATCTTTTGACATACTAATTAACCTCCATTCACTTTAGATTATACAAATTTATAGAAATGCTTATGCTAGCAATCTAATCATTTTTACTACTTAATATTTAGTCTATTTAATAGCACCGCAAGTGATGCAGACAAATCTTCATTTCTTATTGTTATATCACTTGGTACTTTTAAATTAACAGGTGCAAAATTCCATATAGCTTTTATTCCTAAACTAACAAGATTGTCACACATTTTTTGTGCTTCATCTCTTGGCACGGTAATAATTGCTACATGAATATTATTTTTCATTACTAATTCATCTAACCTATCGTTATGAAAAATCTTTTTATTATCACATTTTTTTCTATCTACATCAAATGCAAACTTAATATTTACATCATTTTCAAAGCCTGTGTAGTTCATAAGTGCTTGCCCAAGTCTTCCTGCACCAACAACTATAATATCTTTCGATTTATTCAAATTTAGGTATTCTTCTATATCACTAATTAAGTCTTTTACTTCAAAGCCAATCTTAGGTTTACCTTCACTTTTACTAACAGTTGCTAGGTCCTTTCTTACTTGAATTGCACTTAGATTTAACTCTTCTGCAATCTTAGTAGATGAAATCGTATCGTCTGTTGTACTCTTTAATATTCTTAAATATTTAGGTAGTCTATGTAACGTAGCTAAAGAAATACTGTTTAATTTATTTTCCATTTTTCTCTCCTATCGATACTTTTTTATCGATATAATTATATCATTATATAAAAAAAAGGCAATACTTTTTTATAAATTTTTAGAACAAAAGTGAATCAAAGATTCACTCCATTGCAAATTTCTTGCAATGTTCTTTATAAAGAGTTTGTAGCCTTT
>CANQVI010000041.1 GCA_947627255.1 uncultured Clostridia bacterium
CTTTTTTATGCAAAAACGAGTGAAATTAATTCACTCGTTTTACATTGGGACTTTTTTTACAGCCCCTTTTATTTTTTGAGCTTTAGTGATTACCAAGAACCACCGCCACCACCGCCGGAACCTCCTCCGGATGATCCACCACCTGATGAACCTCCACCAGATGATCCGCCACCACTACTAGATGGTGATGATGACATTGAACTTCTTGCTCTAGTCATAGTAGTGTCCATAAATCTACCAAATGAACCTACACTAAATCTATCTGATGTATCTGTTCCTGAATACCAATTTGGTGATTGGATATTAATTGCTTCAAATTTTTCAATCCATTTTTTAGATACATTAAGTACATAAGTATATGGTAATATATCATAAAAATATGTTGGGTTTTCTATAACTAGTCTTTCAAGTTCATCTTTACGTGCATTTTCTAAGAAACGTTTAAATCCACGTATTTTTCCTAATATTTGTGCACCATAATCTGTTCTTGAATCCATTATCATAGTAAAGAATATAGTTACCGCAAATGAAATTAGACCAGTTACTACTAAAGCCATTGCTCCAGGAGTAATATATTCAAATAAGTCTCCAAGATTCATATTTACTATTACAACAGGAAATGAAAATACAATTCCAAATATTAGTAAGAATATACCTGTTAAATTTTTCTTAACTATGCTAACAATTCCACTTATTGCTATAATAACGCCTACTGCTATAAATGGTAATGTAAATAAAAATTCTTCACCTACATCTAAAGTATTAATTGCAACAATTACTAGTAATATAGCAACTACTGCAGATATTATCATATTAATGATTTTACTCTTTTTAGACTCTTTACTAAATATTTTTTCTCTATTTTCTTTACAATTTATATTGCTTAAAATTATACCTTGTGTTTTATAGAATTCATCTTCTAAATCAGAAGCTGTTACTGTATCTCCTGACTGAAATACTCCATTAAAGAACCTTCTCTCATGTTCATCATTTCCATCATATTCTTTAACTTTTACTAATTTAAATGAATTACTCTTAAATATTCCTTTATTTTCCTCTATTTTTAAATATCCTTTATTTGCTAAATATACAAGAAGCGACGTAACATCACTACCTTCAGCTCTACCTTTATATGCATAAGCTAAATCTAAGCTATTCATACCCTCTGGAGGATAGAATTCAACAGTTTCAACAACAACTTTATCCTTACCATTTCTTGTCCAAAGTACAAATGATATAAATGCTGCAATAACAAACATAACAAACATACTTTTTTCAACTATACTTAAAGAATTATCTATTACAAAGTATCCTTGTGGTAATTCTAATCTTACTGTTAAAGCTTCGTTTGGTGCCAATGTATTTGCATATCTACCAGTTATTTTATTACCATCAATTTGATATTCAATACCATCTGTATAATTAGCACCTTCTTTTCCATGAGTAAATCCTAATTTTTGTGCATCATACTCTTTTGGCATAGTAATATTAAAGCTAATACCGCTTACATATGCATCCCAAGATGTACCTATTATATTGAAATAAAGTTCGTCAAATTCTTCTACTTTATCATCAGACAACTTGTATTTATACTTAATTATATATGTTTTAAGTCCTTTTACAGTTGAATTTGCATCACCAATTTTTATTTCTTTGTAACTTTCAGAGCCATTAAAAGTAGTAGATGTTGAGTAAGACTCATTTACACTTATATTTGAGATTTTTGCCCTAAATTTTCCTGTACTACCATCTTCTCTTTTTATAGTTCCTTTAGTAGGGATATCTCTATATATTCCGTGTCTTGACTCATTAAAAAATACATCTATTGTCTCAGTGATGTCTAATACATTATCTTCTCCTACTATCATATCTACATTATAGCCAATTATTTTATAACCACCTAATGATGCAGCATGTACATTAGTAGTTAATGTAAGTAATGTAATAAGCATCAAAATTATACTAAAAATTTTCTTTTTCATAAATTCACCTTAATTTTCTTTCTAAATTTTTGTGGTTACCAAGAACCACCGCCTCCACCACCAGAGCCTCCTCCAGATGATCCACCACCTGATGAGCCATGACTTGAGGAACCACCTGAGCTAGAACTACTGCTAGAGCCTGAACTTGTGCTAACAGGTCGACTAGCCATAGATTTACTAATACTACTTATTGTATCACTCACATTTATAATTGATGTTGAAAAATCATCATCTACGCTAAAGTTTGGCGAAGGTCTAATACCAATCTCTTTAAATTTGCTTATCCATTTATTTGATATACCCAGAACATAAGTATATGGTAAAATATCATAAAAATATGTTGGATTTTCCATTACTAATGCTTCTAGTTCTTCTTTACGTGCATTTTCTAAGAAACTTTTAAAACCTCTTATTTTTCCAAGTATCATATTTCCATATTCTGTTCTTGAAGTCATTATCTTAGAAAAATTAATAACAACTAAATATAGTATAAATCCTATTATTGCTACAATAATTTCACTTTGCGATACAAAAACAATTTTTTCATTAATTCCAGTTGAAAATAACCAATTAAGCAATCCTGCAGCCATTCCTATAAAAAATAGTGCTACTATACAAATTGCTTTTCTATATTTTAAAAAGAAATTTAAAATTGCAGTACCTACAAATATAAAAGTAATACAAGCAAAGAATAATAAATCTATACTATCAGAATTTACTATTGCAGTACGTAAATCAAAATTCTTCTCTATATTACCATGCCAAAGAGCAAGTGAGCCTATAATCAATACAACAAACGATAGAAATATAGTTATATACTTTAACTTATCTGATATAGCATTAAATATCTTATCTCTATTTCTATTAGTTTTATATTGTATTTCATCTTGATATAAATAAAATCTTTCTTCTAGTGTTTCTTTAGTAGCTACATCACCATTTCTAAATAATCCTTCAAGAAATATTTTTTCTGCTTCATTATCTTTATCGTATTCCTTTAGCTTTATGATTTTATAATTATTATCAAGCTGATTTTCAATTTTAATATATCCTTTACTTGCAAGATATATAAGAAGTGATGTGACATCCTCTGAGCTTACCTCTCCTCTATATCCTAGAGCCAGTTCCAAACTGTTTAATCCTTCTGGAGGATAAAATTCAACAGTTTCAACAACTTCTTTATCTTTACCATACTTAAACCATAAGAAAATAACACATATTGTAATAATAATCATTAAAATTATTAATACAATTTGATAAACAGAAAATTTAATATTAGTTTTAAAATATCCTTTAGGCAATTCAATTCTTACCGTAAATGCATTTTTAGGATCTAAAACTTCATTATACTCACCTGTTATCTTATTTCCTTCTACTGTATATTCAACATTACCTGTTTGGCTAGAGTCCTTTTCTCCATGTGTAAAACCAATTTTTGTTGCATCAAAACTTTTTGGCATTTCAATAGAAAATGTAAGTCTTTCTATATCGGCATCCCAGTCTGTACCTATAATATTATAATATAGTTCATCAAAATTTCTAAATATTTTATTTGATAAATCATATTTATACTTTATTATATACTCTTTGTCGCCAATTATAGTTTCTTTTTCATTACCTATTTGAAATTTTGTAGATTTGTTTACATCATTTAATTTTGAAACACTATATTTTTCATTTATACTAACATCTTTTATAGTAGCAAAGAATGTGTCTTCATCACCATTTTCCCTTGAAATAAGGCCTTTAGTAGGTATTGTTCTAAATATACCATGATTATATCTATAAAAATAAACATCTAATGTTTCAGTAACATCAAGCACATTATTCTCATTTACTACAATATTAACATCATAGTTTTTTATAGCATAATCAATTGACTTGGCATATACAATATTGCTAGTAACAATTATTAAAAATAGTAATAATATTACAGTGTAGATTTTTTTCATTATAATTCCACCTTAACATTCTCTTTTTCAGACTCAGCTGCTTCAAACATTTTTTCCTCTTTAAATCCAAATAATTTAGCAACTATATTATTTGGTATAGTTAAAATGGCAATATTATAATTTTTTACTGTTCCATTATAATATTTTCTTGAATTTGCAATATCGTCTTCTATTTTTATTAATTGTTCACTTAATTCCCTAAAATTCTTATCTGCTTTAAGCTCTGGATATGACTCTGCAAGCATCATAAGTTTTGCCATACCCATTTTCATTTTTTCTCCAGCTTCAACTTTATCTGTATTAGATAAACTATCATAAGTTGTATTTCTAAGTTTAACTATTTCCTCTAATGTACTCTGCTCATGTGAGGCATATCCTTTTACGCACTCTACAAGGTTTGGAACTAAATCCCATCTTTTCTTTAGGTATACATCCATTGTTGAGAAAGCCTCTTTAACCATATTCTTTAATGATACTAATTTATTAAAGGTTACAAACACAAAAATAAGTAATATAGCTACAACTCCTATAATAATATATAATACCATATAATCACCTCTTTTCTTGTTTTAAAAATTCTTATCCCGAATTTAGCATAACACAAAATATAAAGGTTGTAAATATTGCTATATTTACAACCTTTTATAATTTATATTTATATATATCACTATAATTTAATTTATATCTTTTCAATGATTATTATATTTCAATAAAGTTTCATAAACCTTTTTTTGGCTTTATATGTGGACTTTACTTATTTTAAAGTAGTGTTTCTGTTTTAAATTTTATAATATCATCTCATTATATATAATACTATTCGCTATACTCTAATTGATAGCCTTCTATTTCTATGAAATCTCCTTCTTCTATTCCCATTTCTTTTAATTTATCCATAACTCCAAGCTGTTTTAATATCTTTTGCATATATTGTCTTGATTCAATATCAAAAACATTTACTTTGCTCATTAAACGTTCTATAGGAGCACCAGTAATTATATAATATAGTCCATCTTTTCTAACTTCGGTTTCAATTTTCCATTCTTGATCTACCAATTCATCTTCTAAGTCATACATTTCATCTACTTCAACGATGTCTTCTTTTGGTATATTTTTTAATTCTTGAGCAACATAGTTTATTAATTCATCTAATCCTTCATTTGTTGCAGCAGATATTTTAAATAATTTAAGCTTTTCATCTTTACATTTCTTTTCAATTTCTTTTATTAACTTTTCATCATTTGCAACATCCATTTTGTTTGCAACAACTATTTGCTTTTTACTAGCAAGTGTTTTACTATATTTTTTTAGTTCATTGTTTATTTTATTAAAATCATCAACAGGGTTTCTACCTTCTGTACCAGATGCATCTAAAACATGAAGTAATAGTCTTGTTCTTTCAACATGTTTTAAAAATTGTATTCCAAGTCCTATTCCCTCACTTGCTCCCTCTATAATACCAGGAATATCTGCCATAACAAAAGGCTCACCATTTTTAGGCTTTACAACTCCTAATGCAGGATCAAGTGTAGTAAAATGATAATTGGCAATTTTAGGCTTTGCAGATGATACTCTAGAAATTATTGTAGATTTACCAACATTTGGAAATCCAACAAGTCCTACATCTGCAAGCATTTTTAATTCAAGTTCAAGATTTTTTTCCATTCCTTTTTTACCCTGTTCTGCAAAGTTTGGTACTTGTCTTGTTGGTGTAGCAAAATACGCATTGCCTTTTCCACCTTTTCCACCCTTTGCAATTAAAAACTCTTGTCCTTCTTCAGATAAATCTGCAACAACAACATTTCTATCTATATCTTTTACTATTGTTCCTTTAGGCACAGGAATATATAAATCTTCACCAGATTTACCTACTCTTTTAGCTCCTTCACCATTTTTACCATTTTCTGCTTTAAATTTTTTCTTATATTTAAAATCTAGTAATGTGCTTGTATTAGAATCTACTTTAAAATATATACTTCCGCCACGTCCACCGTCTCCACCGTCAGGTCCACCAGCAGCTATATATTTTTCCCTTCTAAAACTTACAGCACCATTACCACCATCTCCTGCTTTTACAGAGATTTTGACATAGTCTATAACCATTTTTTAACTCCTATTCATTAAAATAATCTATTTTTATAGCTTTTCTAACTTTAGCCATAGTTTCACTTGCTCTAAATCTTGCCTTTTTAGTTCCTTCTTTTAAAATCATATCTACTTCTTCTGGATTATCTTCATAATATTTTCTTTTTTCTTTAATTGGTCTTAAAAATTCTATCATATTTTTAGCAAGTTCTTTTTTACATTGTATACAACCTCTTTTTCCCTTTTTACATTCATCAGTTATTGTTTCAATATTATCTTTACTTACTAATTTGTGATAATAATGTACCATACAAACATCTGGATTTGCTGGATCATCTTTATGTATTTTATTTTTATCTGTTATTGCTTCCATAACCTTTTTAGTAACAACTTCATCACTATCTACTAAAAATATAGCATTGCCTAAACTTTTTCCCATTTTTTCATTTCCATCTAAGCCTTTAAGTCTTGGAATATTAGATAATAAATGTTCTGGCTCTTGTAATGTTTCTCCATATATTGAATTAAACTTTCTTACAATTTCTCTTGCTTGCTCGATTAAAGGTAATTGGTCTTCACCAACAGGTACTAAAGTTCCACCAAGTGCAGTAATATCTGCTGCTTGACTTACAGGATATCCTAAGAATCCATATGTAACACTTTCACCTGTCTGTCCAAATAATTCTTTTTTCTGAGCAATTTCAGTTTTTATAGTTGGATTTCTTTCAAGTCTTGCTATTGTAACTAAATTTGAATAATATACTGTAAGCTCTGCTATTTCTGGTATCATAGATTGAATAAAAATAGTAGCTTTATTTGGATCTATTCCACATGCAAGTAAGTCTAAAGTTAGCTCTCTTACATTTTTTCTTACTTTATCTGGATTATTAAAATTATCTGTTAATGCTTGTACATCAGCAATTTCAATAAATTCATTGTAATCTTCTTGAGATTTTACCCAGTTTCCTACTGCTCCAAAATAATGTCCTAAATGTAAATTACCAGTAGGTCTTATACCGGTTAATATGTTTTTTTTATCTTCCATAATTATTTCACCTCACGTTACCTAAGTATTATACAATAAATAATATAAAAAATCTACAAAAATTATACATTTTGTTTATTTTATGTATTCTTATATATGTTTTTTATTTTAATTTATACAATTTAATTGACTAATTGAAAATGGCAATATATAATATGGGTGTAAGCGAATATATGTAAAATAATAATTATTATTTTAGCATCAAGGAAAAATTATTATTTTTCTATATTTGTAATTATTAAAAAGGAGGAGTTTTTTATGGGTAAAAACGTAAAGGCAAATATGTACGTAGACATTGTATCTCTACACAATGAGGTAACAGGTTCATGCAATATTTGTACAGTTAGATTCCCTAATACTAAAAAGGTAAAATTCATCGTAGACTGCGGTCTATTTCAGGAGGAGAAATATCAAAAACAAAACTATTATTTTCCATTTGAAGCCGAAGATATAAACTTTGCACTTGTAACACACAATCATATAGATCATATTGGTAGAATTCCCAAATTATACAAGGAAGGATTTAAAGGTAAAACTTATGCAAGTACAATAACTTCTCAGCTTATGCCATATGCATTAAACAACACAGCAGAGATACTTTCATCAAGTCTTCAAAAAAATCCTAACAAGGTAAAAAAATTATTGGAGAATTCTTCAATTCCAACTTTTCTTGCAAATACACTAACTACTCCGTTATTTACGGTAGATGACGTTAGCTATGCAATGGAAAATGTTGTAGGTGTAGACTATTTAAAAACAATTAGTGTGGATGAGCATATAGCAGTAACATTCATTCCTAATGGACATCTTTTAGGTGCCTCAATGATTTTAGTAGCTATAACTTACAGAAAGGAGAAACCAATCTATATACTATTTACTGGTGACTATGCAAAAGAAAATGTCTTTTTCGATGTAAAAAGCATACCAGAAAAGTTTAAAGATTTTCCATTAAATGTGGTAATCGAGTCGACTTATGGTACTAGCTTAAAAAAAGACATTGAATATGTATTTAAAGAGAATTTCTTAAATGCTATAAAAAGAGGTGAAACTGTAATTGTTCCTGTATTTTCTCTTGGTAGAAGTCAAGAAATGCTACTTGAACTAAAAAAACTTCAAGAAGAAAATTTATTAAGCACTTCTATTCCAATTTATCTTGATGGAAAATTGGCTCATAGCTATACTGACTTTTACTTGTCTCACTTAGAATATCTTAAAAGCGATGCTCTAACGCAAAACTTTATGCCACACAATGTCACAAGGGTTACTGATTATGAGCTAAGACAAGCTCTACTTTCAGACAGAAATTGCAAAATCATTTTGACAACTTCTGGTATGGGAAGTTATGGTCCAGCACAGCTATATTTACCATATTATATTTCCAGACCTAAGTGTACAATTCACTTTTGTGGCTATACTACTCCAAACACTTTTGGAAGTAGGATAAAAGAAATAGACAAGGGGGAAATATTCGAACTAAATGGAATAATGACAACTAAAAAGGCAAACGTACTTTCTACAAATGAATTTTCCGGACATGCAAAACAAGAAGATTTACTTGATTTGCTAAGTAACTTTAATTTAAAATCTGTGTTAATTAATCACGGAGAGGAAAATACTAAGATTCAATTTGCAAAGACTGTGATAGATAAAATTAATCCTAAGGGAGTTGCAATACTAAGTTCTAGTAACTATATTCGTGTTGGCTCTCACGGAATAATTAAGTCATATCCAGTTAATGATTTGAACTTTAATATAACAGATTAAAAAAGTAAAGGGGCTGTAAAAAAAGTCCCTAGTAAAAATGGATGAAATTAATTTTTCATCCATTTTTTCATAATATTTTAAA
>CANQVI010000042.1 GCA_947627255.1 uncultured Clostridia bacterium
TTTTTGGCTCCTCAAGTAGGGCTCGAACCTACGACCCTTCGGTTAACAGCCGAATGCTCTACCGCTGAGCTATTGAGGAATATATTATTAATATACTCATATAATAACACTACTATTAAAAAAAGTAAATAGTAAATTATAATTTTTTTATAAAAAAATGATGTACTAATTGTACATCATTAATTTTTTAAATATATTGTTTGAGAATTATATGCTAAATTTACTTTATGTTTTTGCAATATACTCATTATATTATAATTAATTGTATCCATATATGTTAAGTAATCCATATAATTAAGAATATCAGTAAAGCAATATACTTTTAAGTTATATCCATTATCTTTTATTTCATTAAATTTAACATATAGTCCATCATTAATTATATTTTTTTCTTTTTCTAAATAAATTAAAATATCATTTTGTACATCTGCAACTTTTTTTAATGAAGTATCAAACTCTAGTACAAGATCCATAGATATTCTTCTTTTTTGTAATTTGCTCCAGTTAGTAATTGTAGAGTTAACAACAGTTGAATTTGGTATAGAAACAACACTATTTTTAGCTTCACGAATACGTGTACTTCTAAATGTAATTTCTTCAACGCCACCTTCTGTAGTACCTATGCAAATCCAATCACCAACTTCAAAAGGTTTATCTAGTATAATCATTAAAGCTCCAATTATATTTGAAGCAGTGTCTTGAGCAGCAAGAGCAAGTGCTACACCACCAATTCCAAGACCAGTAATTATACCACTTATATTATATCCTAGTTCACTTATAACTACTATAGCACCTATTACATATATAATAGCTTTTAATACTTTGCATATCATTCTAATCATTGCATCATTTGAATTGTTAAGTTTCTTTTTTAAAGCCTTTTCAAAAATAGAATTGTGTGAGAAAAGACCACCAAGTGAAAATGTGTAAAGTAGAATAGTTATAATTCTAAATAATTTTGTAATAGCTGTTTTAAATTCTAAAGTAGGTCTTAAATATAATATAGCAAGATATAATCCTAGAACTCCAAAGAAAATTCTTAGTGGTTTATAAAAAGAATTTTTCTTTATTTTCTCTGTATCTTTTATCTTAAATAATTTTATAATAATTCTTGAAAGACTACCTTTTAATATAAAAAATAGTACTAAAATTATAGCTGCAATTATTAATCTTTTAATAGAGAATAAATTTATATCAAAAAAAGTAGCAAAAATATCTTTTACTCTTTCCATAAAATCCTCCTTTTTAAAAATTATATATTATATAAAAAATATTTTCAATATAAATAATAAATATAATAAAATGTAAATATATTTTAATAAATCAACAATTAAAATTGACATATAATTGAAAAATTATGTATTATAGTATATAATATACTAGACTGGAAAGGGTGAGAATATTATGTTAAAATTATACAATACACTTACAAAACAAAAAGAAGAATTTGAACCTATGGATAAGGAAAACAATTTGGTTAAGATATATTCTTGTGGACTAACAGTATATAATTATGCTCATATTGGAAATATGAGAACATATATTTTTATGGATACATTAAGAAGAATATTAAAATATAATGGATATAAACTAAAACATGTAATGAATATAACTGATGTTGGACATTTAACATCTGATGCAGATGAGGGCGAAGATAAAATGGCTAAATCTGCTAGAGAACAACATAAGAGTGTTTATGAAATAGCTAAAATGTATACAGAAGCATACCAAAAAGATTTTAAAAAATTACATATAGAAGATACTGAATATTTAGTAAAAGCTACTGACCATATAAAAGAAATGGAAGAATATGTAAAAGAAATAATTAAAAACGGATATGCATACGAAACTTCTAAAGGTGTATATTTTGATACTTCAAAATTTAAAGATTATGGAAGAATGTTATCTAATAACAACTTAGATGAATTAAAAGCTGGAGCAAGAGTTGATGTGGATAATGAAAAGAGAAATCCACAAGATTTTGCTTTATGGATAAAAGCACCACAAGAACACATTATGAAATGGGATAGCTTTATGGGACTATGCTATCCTGGTTGGCATATAGAATGTTCAGCAATGTCTAGAAAATACTTAGGTGATGTTTTTGATATCCATACAGGTGGTGTAGATCATATACCAATTCACCATGAAAATGAAATTGCACAATCAATAGGTGCTACTGGAAAAGTACCTGCTAAAACATGGATGCATGTTGAATTTCTATTAATTAATAATGGTAAAATGTCTAAGAGCCTAAAAAATGTTTATACTATATCAGATTTAGAAAAAGAGGGAATAGAGCCACTTGCTTTTAGATACTTTACATTCTCAGCACATTATAGGACAAAACTTAACTTTACTTGGGATGCAATAAAATCTGCACAGGTAGCATTAAATAGATTAAGAGAAGCTACAAAACAACAAAAAAACGGTACAGAAAAAGCAGATCCTAAAAAAATTAAAGAATATGAAGAAAGATTTTTAGCCGCTATAAATGATGATATCAATATGCCACTTGCAATAGCAGTATTATGGGACGTAGCAAGAGAAAATGTAAAATCTAAAGACTATTATGACTTAATAATGAAATTTGAAAAAGTAACAGACTTAGATTTAGACAGAGAAGAAAAAGAAGAAATATTAGAATATAGTGAAGAAGTTCAAAAAATATTAGATGAAAGAAAATTAGCAAGAGAGAATAAAGACTTTACTAAATCAGATGTATTAAGAGATAAATTAAAAGAACTTGGATATATTGTAATAGATTCTAAAGATGGACAAAAACTAAAGAAAGTGTAGGTAGAAAAATGCCAATATTAGATTTTAATAATAAAGAAGAAGTAAAAGAATATGAAGATTTTATTTTAAATCGTGTAGGAACAAGTTTTATGCAAGATTTAAATTGGGGAAAAGTTAAAAATAATTGGAAACAAGAAGCTGTTTATTTAAAAGATGATGGAAAGATTGTAGCAGCAATGATGCTATTAGTACAAAATATTCCACATACTAAAACAGCACTAATATATTCTCCAAGAGGGCCTGTATGTGATGTATATGATATAGATACTGTAAATAAGTTAATTAAAGAGGCAGAACCTATAGCAAAAAAATACAATGCTTTTGCATTAAAATTTGACCCACAAATCGTATATGATAAAAAGCTAGATGATATGTATATTAAAGCAGGGTATAAAACATCTGGATATAAGCCAAATGTAGATGATATGATACAACCAAGTCATAATATGGTTTTAAATATTGAAAATAAAACAGAAGAAGAATTGATGAAGAATTTTGCTGAAAAAACTAGATATAATATTAGACTTTCTAAAAGAAAAGGTGTAACAGTAAGATATTCTAGAGATATTGAAGATTTAAAAACTTTTTATGATATATACAAAGTTACAACAATAAGAGATAAAATTGGTTGTAGAGACTATGACTATTTTGAAAGAATGCTTAATGCATATGACGAATCAAAACTTAGAATATATATAGCTGAACATGAAGGGGATAAACTTTCAGCTGCTATTGCAACTAATATAGGTGGAGAATTATTCTATGTTTATGGTGCTAGTTCTAATGAAAAAAGAAATCTAATGCCTAACTATGCAATGCAAATGGAAATGATAAGATGGGGACTTGAAACAGGATGTAAAATGTATAATTTTGGTGGAGTTCTTAACTTAAGTCCAGATAATGGATTATATAAATTTAAAATTGGTTTTTGTAAAGAAGAAGGATTAGAAGAATATATTGGAGAAATTAATAAAGTATACAAGCCTTTTATGTTTTTCTTATACAATAAAGTATTACCAATAGTAAGAGTTGGTGGAAGGAAGCTAAGAAGACTAAAAACACATTAATACATAAAATTTAACTCTTTGCATATCATATATTATGATAAAAAATAAAGAGTTAAATTTTTTTAGTAAAGAAACTTTAATAGACATTACAATAACATGCATAATAGGAATAATATTGCATTTTGCATATGAATTTAGTGGAAAAAATATATTAGTAGCTTTATTTAGTGCTGTTAATAATAGCATATGGAATCATATTAAAATAATTATCTTTTCAATATATATAGTATCACTAGTAAAAATGTATATAACTCCAAAAAGAGAAAAGAATTTATGGACAGCATTATTTTTTAAAATTATTACAGCTATAATAGCAATGCTAATGCTATATAATTTATATATTTTTCTTTTTATGGTACATAATTTAATAGTAGATATCTGTATTTTTTATATAGCAATTACTCTAGCAAGTATAGCCCAAAAAGTAATATTAAATAAAGTAAATGTATCACCTGTTGTGGAAGATGTGTATAAGTATATAAATTTAGCACTAATTATTTTAACTATAATTTTTAGTATTTACCCATTAAATTTAAATGTATTTAGAGATATTTTAAATAACAAATTGAGAATATAAAGGAGAGATTTTTTATGGCAAGACAAACATGGAAACCAGGTACATTAGTTTATCCATTACCAGCAGTAATTATAACATGTAAAAATGAAGGCATTGAAAATGCCTTAACAGTAGCATGGACAGGAACAATATGTACAGATCCAGCAATGACATATATATCTATTCGTAAAGAAAGATATTCATATGATTTAATTAAAAAAAGCAAAGTATTTTGTATTAACCTTACAACAGAAGAATTAGCATATGCAACAGATTATTGTGGTGTTAAATCTGGAAAAAATGAAAATAAATTTAAATCATTAAATTTAGAGACAGAACCTGCTACAATGATAGATGTACCTATGCTTAAAAAAAGTCCTGTAACGATAGAATGTAAAGTAGAGGAAATAAAAGAATTAGGCTCTCACGATATGTTTATAGCAAAAGTATTAGCTATTAATGTTGATGAGAAGTACTTGGATGAAACAGGAAAATTTGATATGGAAAAATGTAATTTAATTGCATATTCACACGGACAATATTATACTTTAGGAAAAAATATTGGTAAATTTGGCTTTTCTGTAAAAAAGAAATAAATAATAAAGAGGCTTACACTAATAAAGTGAAGTCTCTTTTTGCAATATAATAGAAATAATAATAATATAAAAAAATAAAAATGTGAAAAAACGTAAAAATAGTCAATAATATACATTTTTACACTTAGTTACAATGTATTTACAATTTATAAATAATAATTTAAAATAAAAGTATATAGAAAATAAATCTTAAGGAGGTAGATTTATGAGAAGAAGTAGTATAATAACACTCTTACTTTTAGTTTTAGTTATTATTGGACTTGTTGTAGCTTTAGTAGTTACAAATATTCCTAAAAAAGAAGTTGAAGAAAATGTAGATAATAAAGAACAAGTAGTTGAAAATATAGAAAATGGAAAAGAGGAAAAACCAAATTATATAAGTTTAGATTCTCAAATTGTAAAAGATATGAAAAATGTATTGAATACATCACAAGCATTTTACGCATACAAAACAGAACCTATTACAGAAAAAAATATAGGTGATTATGATAAGCAATACATTGCATATAGATTACTAAATCTAAAAGAAAAATTTGGAGAACCTGAAGACCCGCAAAATTGGGTTGGAGGAACAATGCCAAAATCTGAGATGGATAAAGCTATAAAACAGATTTTTGGAGATGATGCAACATATACTCCTGGTGACTTTGGAAATGAAATATCACCAACAGTTGCAACATATGAGGAAGATAAGCAACAATATCGTCATATGATGGGACTTGGAGGAGGTGGCCCACGTAAACGTGGTATAGCTGGAATTACTAAAGTTGAAGAATATAGTGATAGATATGAAGTAACAGAAAAATATATATTTATTGTACCAGATATTGATACAAATTCTTATGAGGTATATGCATGGAACTCACTTTTAAGTACAAAGCTAGGAGAATATGGAGAAGAATATGCTACTATAGATCTTCCTACAATTGACGAATTAACAGCCGAAAGTGAAAATCATCAGATATATCTTTCAGATAATAGTTCAGAAGATGGTAAAAAATTACTTAACAAGTTTTACAATCAGGCTTCAGAATATAAGCATACATTTATGAAAAGAGAAGATGGAACTATATATTGGGTTAAAACAGATTTAATAAAATAATATTTTATAATAATTTAGATAAAATGGCATTCTTAAATTAAGAATGCCATTATTTTAAGCTTTTTTTAGAACTTGTCGCTCTTTTGAGATACTAGTGAAACAATTATGTAATAAATGATTTTAAAATATACCTTAATGCCAATAAATAAACAAAAAAATCAAATTTTAAGATATAATGAATATATAATAATCAGGGGGAGTATGTATGGGAAAACATAAATTTAAAAAAATTGCGATATGTTTTATATTTATTATCGCCAGCTTAATGCTTATTACTAACTTTGGATGGGTTTCAGCTGATATGGATGATGAATATAAGAAAACAGAAGACCTTACAAGTAGTGATAAATTTGATGAATATCAAAAAAACTACCAAGAAAATGTTAATCCAGATGGAAGCTATATGAAAAAAAGCGTTGAATGGGTAGATAAAGAAAGTGGAGAAGCTTTAATTACAATAAAGGCTTCAAAAGTAGCAAAAAAAGAAACAACAAGTCTATATATTGCTACATTATGCTATGCACACGGACTAACCGAGGATATAGTTGTAGACAACTTAGTTACTTTAGTAGAAGCATATGATAATGTAGATTTTATAGCAATTAATAATACATACGAGGGAGGTATAACTCCTACAAAAAGATTTACAAAAAGTTCTACTGAGAGTGAAATTAGAGCTTATGTTCAGCAAATAAAAGCAGCTGGCCAAGAATTTCCACACTACATATGTAGTCTTACTCCAGCAATTCAAATGTATTTGTTTGGAAATAAAGGAGATCAATATATAAGCAGAGAAAATTTAAAGAACGATCCAATAGCTATATATGTTTCTTGCGATACAATGTATCTTAACAACAATACTAATTCAGATATATGGGGACTTGAATATGCAACTGAAAAATATTATAACTTTATGGCGAATGAATATAAGGATAGATATTTTTCGATGTCACAATTTTCTCAGCAAGATGCTAATCCTCAAATAATAATAAGATATCCAGCACCTTCTACATATAATAAAAACCTTATGAACCTTATAATAGGAACTTTAAGTCCAAAAAATTATGGTAAAGCAGATGAAGTACTAAGTGCTGCTAGTATGGAGGCTTGGAATGTTAGTACTAGTGAGGGTGATGCTTTAAATTTACCTTTTAATAACAGAACTCTTGCAGCAGATTATAGTTATTCTAAAAACTTTAAAGAGGCTGGTGTAAAAATTGTATCAAGTGCTACTGTAAAAGATACAGTTGCAACTCAATACGATATTTTGAGTGCGGAGGCTGTAGATAATTTAGGTAATACTTTAAAAACAACTATTGATGGACAAAATGTTACAGTTGAGGATGATACATATGCTTCTGGTGATGAAATAGTAATAAAAATACGTATAAAGTTAAAACCTGAGCATATGGAACAATTTAAAGATTTTAAAGATACAAATATAGGTAATGCATCAATGACTAGTGATTTAAATGATGATGAGCTTAATGTTGAATCACCAAAATTATTACCTATAACAAGTACATATACAGTAAGATATTATGATAGATATAATAATCAAGAAATACATGCTCCAAAAGTAGTATCTAATATCCCAATAAATACTGAAATATTAGCTAGTGAAGAAGTTATACAAATAGCTGGCTATAGATATTCAAGTAAAGACAAAGAAAAATTAATTGTAGAACAAGATGAAAGTAAAAATATAATAAAAATATACTATGTAAAAAATGTAAATGTAAGAACAAGATATGTTGCAGAAAATACAGGAAATCCTTTAGCCGATGATATAGTTGAAAGTTTATATGAAGGAGATGGATATACAACACAAGAAAAACAATTTCCTGGATATAGATTAAAACAAGTTCCTTCAAATGCTAGTGGTATTGTGGGACATGAGGATGAAATAGTAGAATATGTTTATGAACTAATAAGAGTAGATGTTGAAATAAACAAAACAATAGAAGCTACATTTTCATCAAATAAGCAAAAATTAGCAGGTGTAGTGTTTAAAGCTGAGGCTACATCTTTTCCTGAATTAGTTAAAAAAGCAGAGCCAGAAACAGTATATTATTCTACACCAACAGATGAAAATGGATATTGCAAAATAGAAGGACTACCTTATGGTTCGTATAAAATAGTAGAAAGTACAGTATCTGATTTATCTTTCTCAGGATTATTTATGAAAGATGGAATTGAAGAAAGAATTAATTCTTTTGATATTACTGTAGATGATGAAGATAAATCTTATACTTATGATATTGAAAACGTTGCAAAGAAAATGCAAATAACAATATACAAAGAAGATAAAGAGACAGGAAGAACAACACAAGGGGATGCATATTTAGAAGGAGCAGAATATACATTATATAGAAATCAAGCATGTACAGATGCAGTAGAAACAATAACAATACAAAAAAATGAAGACGGATCATATAG
>CANQVI010000043.1 GCA_947627255.1 uncultured Clostridia bacterium
TATTTGCATATTCAACTGCATCTTTTAAATTATCAAACTCAACGATAGGCATTGTTTCAATATTTCTTTTTTTAGCTTCTTTTTGTGCTGCCTCTTTAATTTTAGGTGCAGTTGTTCCAACAAGAATCATTAATTTTACTTTATCTATTAAATATTCTCCCATTACATCATATGGTATATGTTTATCATAACCACCTGCAATTAAAATTATTTTTTGATTGAAAGATTTAAGACCAGCTATTGTTCTTGATGGGCTACTTGCAATAGAGTCATTATACCATTTTACTCCATTTAGTTCTTTTACAAGTTCCATTCTATGTTCAACTCCACCAAATTCCTTAGCTACTTTTATAATTGCATCTTTTCCAGTTATATCTATTACTAAAGATGCAGCTGTGCAAATATTTGCTACATTATGCATTCCTACAAGTTTTATATCTTTAACATCCATAATTTCTTCTTCTTTGCATCCTACACTAGAAATTATTTTACCGTTATTATAATATACACCACAGCCTACTTCTTTTTCTAAACTAAATTTTCTAATTCTTCCTTTAGCTTCCTTTTCATATCTTTTTGTAAATTCATTATCCTCATTTAAAACTAAAAGTCCAAATTCATCTTGATTTTTAAATATATTAGCTTTAGCTTCAATATATTCTTCATAGTCTCTGTGATAATCTAAATGATTTGGTGCAACATTTGTTATAGCTACTCTATCCATTTTTTCTTTCATAGTCATCAACTGAAAACTACTTAATTCCAAAACAACATAATCTTCTTTTGTAATTTGTTCAACTTTATCTAGTAATGGGGTTCCTATATTTCCACCAACATATACATCTTTACCTGCTTCTTTTAAAAACAATGAAGTAAGTGTTGTTGTTGTAGTTTTTCCATCAGAGCCTGTTATTGCAATAATTGTAGCATCTGTTAGATGTATAAAAGTCTCCATTTCTGAGGTCAATATAACACCATTTTTTACAGCTTCTTCTATTTCTGGTAAAAAAGGTTTTACACCAGGAGATCTAAATATATAATCTGAATCATTTAAATCTTCTAAATACTTATCTCCTAAAATATATTTTATACCATCTATACTTTTTAGTTCATCTGGTACTTGCTCATTTTTATCTCTAGCTATTATATTAGCACCTAAACTTTTTAAATATTTTATAGCTGGAATATTACTAACACCTATTCCAATTACTGATACTTTTTTACCTTTTATATTTTGCTTAAATTCATCTATTTTTTTATTTACCATACTTATCTCCTCTTTTTATATTATATTACTAAGAATTTTATTTTGCAACTAAATTTATTTGTTTATTATAGTTTACATAATGTTAAAAATATGTTATAATATATATGTAATTTAAATTTGATAGACACTACTATTTAAAGTGTCGAAAGGAGAGGTTTTATGGATTTCTTTAAACAAACAAAATACGATATTTATTGTAAAGGAGAAGACGACAACATACGCTATTATATGCTTAACAAAAACAGTAACAATAACAAATTGACTATTGAAAGATGTAACTTTGATACAGATGATAGAGGCGGTTTAAGACTAGTACATCTTTCTAAATTTGAGGATAAAAGAGTCATTGATGGTCTAACTCCTATACTAACAGATGTATCAGATTTTATTCCAGTTGAAGTATTTTCTGTCTTCTTATTTGATGAAAAACTTTGCTTATTAAATAAAGAGCTTTACCCTATTCTTACAAATGTATATTTATCTAAAAAAGAATTTTACGTTTTATGGGATGGAGTTGTAGAAAAAGCAAAAGGTTGCAGCATTGAAGATATTAGTGATACTCCAGCAGGTGATTTTACTTATTACACTGTAAATTTAATATAATTTAAAAGGAGCTGTAAAAAAAAGTTTTAGGAGAAAATCTCCTAAAACTTTTTTGCTCTCCGAGAGATTTATTCTTTATATTTTAAATCATTTTCTTTGCACCAATTTATAGTTATTTTCTTATATTTTTCTTCTCTATAATTATACCAATTTTGAATAATATTTACTTCAATACACTAATCTTTAAATCTTCTAAAAGCTCCTTTTTTGTGTTGGAAGTATTATAGATTTTTTAAATAATTTATCCAATTCATCTTCATTTATATTTTCATATAACATTTTTCTTTTATAAATTTCTTTATTTGTTTTTCATCTTTTCCTTCGTAATATGGAATAAGTAAATCTTTAAATTCTTCTGTTAATTCTGCGGGTATTGCTATAATTCCTTTTCCTTTTGAAATTAAATAATGATTACTATATATTACTGATGTTCTTTTATTTCCATCTATAAATACTTGCTTTTTCATTATGTATAACAAAAGTTCTATAGCTATGTCAACATCACTTAATTTTTTATTAAAAATTTGCTCTAATTCTTCTTTTATAATGCTTTCAATAGGCAAATCTGGTTTCCATGTTGTTCAAGTAATTGTTTATTTTGAAGAAGACTCATAATTTTTAGCTTTTCTTTCATGATATATCTCTCCTTTAAAATGTGAAACTTTTTTTGTGTTTTTTATTAATTTTGTTTCACATTTTTTATTTCAAATTTTTCCGTTTACGAAACTTTTTCGCAATATATGTATATTCAAGGTCTACATTTTTACACGACCTTTCTTTTTTTCTTAAAGAAACATATCCATTTTCCATAAAAGAGAATAGTACAATCTTAAACATTTTAGTATAACTACATCTTGGTCTACCTGTCTTGTATCCTTTCATTACAATGAATTCAGATAGATTAATTTTGTCTACTATTTTGCAAAAACTATATATTGGATCTTAAAAATCTATTTTTTTCTCAATTTCTATTAGTAATTTTAATTGTTTATATAATTTATTATATGCATAATACAATTATATATTAATGCTACTAATTTTTCCATTAGTAGCTTACTTTTTTATGCAAAAACGAGTGAAATTAATTCACTCGTTTTACATTTAGACTTTTTTACAGCCCCTTTTTTTAATTTCCGCCCAATATTTCAGATTTATTTAAATTACCTACATATTCATATGAATCACAGGCGGTCTGGTCTTCTCTTTTAGAACTTTTCTTATCATTCATACATTCGCATACTTTTATTGTATTTAATCTACATGTAGAATCATCAATACAATTATGAACACATTTTACTACATTGCATTTTATTTTATTACCATCTTTTCCCATAATATCATCTCCTATAAATATTTTTATACATTTTAAAAATTTTATACATTGTTTTTTCATTGTTTTTTTATTGTATTTTATGTAAATTTTTGATATACTAAATATGTTATGGAAAAAGAAAGATATAATCACTTAAATACATATTTAAAAAATAAATTTGGAAAAAGAACATTAAAAATTTGTGTAGATGCAAATTTTACATGCCCTAATAGAGATGGAACAAAAGGATATGATGGATGTATATTTTGTTCAAATAAAGGCTCTGGTGAGCATTTAAAAAAGCTCTCTATTGAGGAACAAATTAAAAATCACTTAGATAGTTATCGCGGAAAAAGAGCTGAAAGTTTTATAGTATACTTTCAAAATTTTACCAATACCTACGATAGTATATCAAACTTAAAAGAAAAATATTTATCCGCTTTTGTTGATGAAAGAATAGTAGGAATATCTATAGCTACTAGACCTGACTGCATAAACGAAGAAATAGCTAAACTATTATATGAAATTTCACAAAAACATTATGTATGTGTTGAACTTGGTCTTCAAACTGCAAATGAAGAAATTGGTAAATTAATTAATAGATGTTACTCTTGCTTTGACTTTATCAATGCAGTAAAACTTTTAAATAAATATAATATTGATGTTATCGCTCATATAATGGTTGGTCTACCAAACGAAACATTTGAAGATATACAAAACACAGTAAAATTTATTAACTTGCATAATATTCAAGGTATAAAAATTCATTCAACTTATGTTGTATCTGATACTAAATTATGTGATATGTATAACTTAAACACTTATGTTCCTATATCATTAGATTACTATCTTGATGCTTTAGTATATATAATAACGCATATAAATAACAATATTGTCATTCATAGAATAAGTGGTGATGCTCCTAAAGATATATTAGTTGCACCCAATTGGAATACACATAAAAAATTAGTATTAAATGGTTTAGACAAAAGACTTAAAGAAGAAAATTTATATCAAGGAATTTACTTTAACAAATAATATGTTGAAAATTGTTATATTGTGGTATAATATTTGTGGTGATTTAAATGAAAAAGCCTATTATAGGTGTAGTTGCTAGACCATATATAACAGATAACGGAAGAAATGTTTTATGCATATTAGAAAATATAAGAAAATCAATAATAAAAAATGGTGGTATCCCTATTGTAATATTACCTACTAAAGATATGGTATATATTAATAATCGTGAAGACCCACTTAATGTAGAAGATGAAGTAATTTTAGATAGTCAAATTAATTTATGTGATGGTATTCTTATGCCTGGTGGGGATAAAATATATAATTATGATAGATATATTTGTAAAGTGGCAAATGATAAAAATATTCCCCTACTTGGTATTTGTATGGGAATGCAAGTAATGTGCAATTATAACAATGAAAATAAAAATATAAAAATTGAAGGACACAAAGAGCCAAATGCTGAATATGTCCACACAGTTTCAATTAATAAAGATTCACTACTATATAATATAATAGAAAAAGATGAAATAAATGTTAATAGTCTACATGGATATATGGTACCAAATAGTGGCGATTATGAAATAAGTGCAAAATGCAATGATATAATTGAAGGAATAGAAAAAAGAAACTGCCTATTTAATATTGGCGTTCAATGGCATCCTGAAAAAAATTCTGATGAAAATGATACAAGAATATTTTCTTCTTTTATTAATGCTTGTAAACAATATATGAATGAAAAAAAGTAGCTTTTGCTACTTTTTTTATCCTATTATATCTAATTCTTTTTTTAATCTTTGAACTTCCATATTATATGCTTCTGTATTTTTCCTATGCTCTTGAATACTAGCTCTTAATCTTTCATTTTGCATTTCAAATAATTTTATTAAAGCATATTTTTGGTCTTCATTCATATTTTCAATAGATATTTCTCCTCTTTTATACATATTTTGGAACTCATAAATATCTACTCTTTGATGCACTCCACTAACACTAACTGTATCACTAAATATTCTATCTTTTTTAGCTCTTTGTGCTAATATTTGTGCTCTTCTTTGATCTCTTTTCTTTCTTTTTATATTAAAGAAACCTTGAAATATTTTTTTAATATTTCTAGAAACAAAGTTTTCCCTCACCATGGGCAAATTATAATATTCACCACTCATAAAATTATCCTCCTAAGATTTCATAGTTAAACGAATTTTCATGTCATTAAATTTATTCATCAAATTTTTAGCATTTTCTTCTCTCATTTGTTCAATTTGATTCATAGCAATTAATTCATTATATTCATTTGTTGCATCTAATAGCTCTTGTGTTAAAGCACCATCAACTTGATACTTATTAACAGATTCTTCATATATTCTATATGCTTCAGGTAATATAGACTCTATTATAGCAGCAACTCTTACTTTTTCTGCTCTAGTAGCTATAAGTTTTCCTCTTTGATAAGAACGTTTTGCTTGTGCCTTATAATTAGCAATACTTAGTTTTAATAGCATTTTATAATCTTTTAATGTAGGAGTATATTCATTTTTTAAATCTACTAATCTGCATTTTATATCTTGCATATCTACAGATTGTATCTTTACTTCTTCTCCCTTTTCTGTTTCAAATAATGGCCATTCTTCATTTCTTACTAAAGCATAGCATACAGCTTTTATCTGTGCACTATCTAAACCTGCCAATGAGAAATTATACTCATTTTCTACCATTTTTTCTGCAATAGTTAATGCAGATATTTTCTTTATATATAAGTGATGTTCATAATAATATGGTACTTCATCTTTATAATATAAAAAATCATCAATATGTGCTATATAAAAACAAATTCTTTGAATATCTTGAGTATTATATCCTAATTCTTCTAAGAACTCTTTTGCCATTTTAGATGATTCTATTTCATTTCTTAAATAATCAATTTTTTCAAGTTGCTCTTGTGCTATTTTAGGTTTTGCAACATCATGTAAAAAAGCTGCAATTTTCAATAATTTTATTTCTTCTAAAGATAGTTCACCTGTTGGTATATCTTTTACTGTTCTTAAAGTATGCTCAAATAACTCATAGCAGTGGTGTGGATTGTTTTGATTAAAACTAACCATATCTAGAACTATATTTCCAAATTTATATTTTATATCCTCATTAGACATATTAAGATAGTACTCTACGACGTCTTGTCTTAATAGAGAATTTTCGAATTCACTTTTTGTAATTCCAATCATAAAATCACCTTTCACGCTTATTTTACTACACTTTATCTGAATTATCAACTATTTTTAATATTTTAGTATACTTTTCGTGGTAATATTTTTGTAATATTCTCCTGTTATTGATTATTGTGATAAAATATATATGAGGTTTTATTATGAAAGTTATACATCCATTTGGGCCAATATATAATGAAAAAAGTAATATTTTAATATTAGGAAGTTTTCCATCTGTAAAATCTAGAGAAAATAATTTCTATTATGGACATCCACAAAATAGATTTTGGAAAGTACTTGAATCAATATTTAATGAAAAAATTGAAAATACTATAGAAGGTAAAAAGCTATTTCTATATTCTCATAATATTGCATTATGGGATACTGTAAAATCATGTGACATAGTATCTTCAAGCGACTCAACTATTAAAAATTCAGTATTAAATGATATAAATTCATTAATTAATAATACAAATATTAAAACTATTTTTTGTAACGGAAATACTTCATATAATTTGCTACAAAAACACTTTGATAATATATATAATATTCCTATTATTCCCCTTCCCTCTACTAGTCCTGCCAATGCCAAATTTTCATTAGATGATTTAATTAAAAAATGGGAAATAATAAACAAAAAAAGATGAAATACTACTTTCATCTTTTTTTACTAGCATCATATTTTCTTAATATAAACATTTTATGTTTGTCAAGCATATAGAGGTTTATATAATCCAATATAATGGTAGAGCTCGCCGAGTCGTGGGACAAGTTCGAACCTTGCCAGAGCCATCTTACCACCAAGTGTATTATCTCAAATACACAACAACCGAAGACTAGACTATCTTAGCTAAGTCAAAAC
>CANQVI010000044.1 GCA_947627255.1 uncultured Clostridia bacterium
GTTCGTAGCCGAATACTCTATCCAGTTGAGCTACTGGTGCTAACATTAATATTATACACTAAATTTGCCAACTTTTCAATAATATACACTATTTATTACGTAACTCTTTAAAAAAATCTTTTAAAATACTTTCACATTCATCACTTTTTATATATTCGATATTAATGCTAGTTTCTTTATATTCCTTATTATCTAAAGCCCCTATAAATACATTATTAATTCTAGCTTGGCTTATAGCACCCATACACATACTACAAGGCTGCAAAGTTACATACATATCACAACCATCTAATCTCCAATTATTTAGCTTTTTACATGCTTTATTTATACACAAAATTTCAGCATGTGCTAAAGGGTTTTTCTTATATTCTTTTAAATTATGTGCTCTTGCTATTATTTTTTCGTCTTTTACTATTACAGCACCAACTGGAACTTCTCCTTTTTGATATGCTTTTTTTGCTTCTTTGATTGCTTCTTTTAAATACTTATCCACATTATTCACCATAATTATTATATACTACTTTATACCAAAAATAAAGTGATAATATAATACTTGAAATTATACTCAGAAATGGTATAATAATTATATGCTTCTGTAGCTCAGTGGATAGAGCAGCGACCTCCTAAGTCGTTGGTCGGACGTTCGATTCGTCTCAGGAGCACCAAAAAAACTGCATATTTTATGCAGTTTTTTTATTTTTTACTTTCATCTTTTTATTACTTATTCTATATTTAGATAAATTTTCTTTTATTCTTAAATTATCCTTTGCAACAGTAATTAAAAGTTTTATTCTATTAATTTGATTTGTATGACTTGCTCCAGGATCATAATCTACTGGTGAGATATTTGCTTGAGGAAACATTTTTCTTATTGTTTTTATAACTCCTTTTCCTACGACATGATTTGGTAAACAAGCAAATGGTTGAACGCAAATTATATTAGGTATACCACTTTCAATATACTCAATCATTTCTGCTGTAAGGAACCATCCTTCACCTGTTTGGTTACCAATAGATAATACTTCTTTAACTTTATCTTCTAGCTCCCATATATCACAAGGTGGTAAATATCCCTTTTTAGATTTAGAAAGTGCATTTTTAGCATCCTTTTCGAATCTATCCATTAATTTTATTGCAAGTTTAGAAATATCTGAAACAATTTTGCTTTCTTTTAATAGTTCATTTTTTGTTATTCCATGAGTTGCCATATATTTTACAAATCCCATGAAGTCTGGCATTACTACTTCTGCGCCTTCATTTTCAAGCACATTAATAACATAGTTATTTCCAAAAGGATGATATTTGATAAGAATTTCTCCTACTACTCCCACCTTAGGTTTTACTATCTTTTTATCTATCTGTATATTTTCAAAATCGTCTACCATTTGATAAATACCAGCTTTAAATTCTTTCATATTACCATTTGAAATTATTTCCTGTGACTTTTTTATCCACTTGTCATATACCTTTTGTGACTCGCCCTTTTTAACTTCATATGCCCTATTTTTTAGTAACATTTTTTGTAATAAGTCACCATATACAATAGCTTTTATTAATTTAATAGCAAGTGAAGGTGTAATTTTAAAACCAGAAGATTTTTCCATACCTTTTACATTGAAAGAAATAATTGGGATATTAGGATATCCTGCATCCTTCAATGCTTTTCTAATAAAGCCAATATAATTTGTAGCTCTACATCCACCACCAGTTTGAGACATTATAAGTGCTGTTTTATTAATATCATATTTTCCTGAATTTAGAGCTTCAATCATTTGCCCTGTAGTAATTATAGAAGGATAACATGCATCATTATTTACATACTTTAAGCCTGTCTCAATGGTATTTTCAGTACAATCTCTTAATAATTCCATATTGTATCCTTCAGACCTCATACCTGCAATTAATAATTCAAAATGTATTGGCGCCATTTGAGGGCACAATATAGTATAGCCTTCTTTTTTCATATCTTTTGTAAACATATTTTTATGTATTTCATAATTACCAATGTCTTTAGGCTTTGTTTCTTCTTCAATAGTTATTCCTTTTTCTTTTTTAATTTGTATTCTTTTGTTCATACTTGCAAGTAATGAACGTATACGAATTCTTACTGCACCCAAATTATTTATCTCATCAATTTTAATTAGAGTATACATATTATCATAACTTGTTAATATTTCTTCAACTTCATCAGTGGTAACTGCGTCAACACCACAACCAAAAGAATTTAATTGTATCATTTCAAGGAAATCATGTTTACCAACATATTCAGCTGCAGCATATAGTCTAGAATGATATACCCATTGGTCTACTACTCTAATTGGTCTTCTTACTTCCGCTTTATCTGATACACTATCCTCAGAAAGTACACATAACCCTAAACTTGTTATTAATGTATCTATACCATGATTTATCTCAGGGTCTACATGATAAGGTCTACCAGCTAAAACAATACCTCTTAAATTATTTTCTTTAATATAATCTACAATTTCTTGTCCTTTTTTGTGTACATCATCTCTAAACTTTTGATATTCTTTTTCTGCCTCTTTAGCAGCATTTAGCACTTCACTTTTTTTGAAATTGTATTCTTTAAATTCAGGTAGTTCCATAACTACTTCTGCTAATTTTTTAGGCTCAAATGGTAAAAAAGGATTAATATATTTTATTCCATTTAATTCCTCAACATTATTTTTTATTACTTCCGAATAAGATGCAACTATTGGGCAATTATATGAATTATCCGCACCTTCAAATTCTTTACGTGAATTTGAAATACATGGATAGAATATAGTGTTTATTCCTTGATTTATTAAGCTCATAATGTGACCATGTGCTAGTTTAGCAGGATAGCAAACAGATTCAGATGGCATTGATTCCATACCCTTTTCATATGTTTTTCTGTTACTCTTTTCAGATAAAATTACTCTAAATCCTAATTTAGTTAAGAAAGTAAACCAAAATGGATAATCTTCATACATATTTAGAACTCTTGGTATTCCTATTGTTCCTCTTGTAGCCTTATCTGGTGACAAAGGCTCATACGAAAACAATCTTTCATATTTATATTTATACATATTAGGTAAGTCATTATTAGCATTAGTTTGTCCTGCACCTTTTTCACATCTATTTCCAGAAATAAATGTCTTATCATTTCCAAATCTATTTATAGTAAGTCTACAATTATTTTCACACTTTCCACATCTTGCATGTGTGATTTTTATATCTAATTTATCTATCTGCTCTGGTAATAACATTTTAGATACATAGTAATCATCACCATTTGCAACAAATTGTTCTTTTGCAAGAAGTGCTACACCATATGCTCCCATAAGTCCAGCAATATCTGGTCTTATAACATTTCTTCCTGTTATTTTTTCAAAACTTCTTAAAACAGCATCATTATAAAAAGTACCACCTTGAACTACAATATTTTTTCCTAATTTTTTAACATCACGAATTTTCATTACTTTTTGTATAGCATTCTTAATAACTGAATAAGATAGTCCGCTAGATATATCTCCTATTGTAGCACCTTCTTTTTGTGCTTGTTTTATTCTAGAGTTCATAAATACTGTACATCTAGAGCCTAAATCTACAGGTGCTTTAGATTCTATAGCAGCTTTTACAAACTCATCTATAGTAACACCTAAACTCTTAGCAAAAGTTTCTATAAATGAGCCACATCCAGAAGAACATGCTTCATTTAGCATAATATTATCTATAGCTTCATTTTTTAGTCTTATATATTTCATATCTTGTCCGCCTATATCAATTATGCTATTAACCTTTGGCATAAATTCTTTGGCAGCAGTATAATGTGCTATTGTCTCTATTTCACTTAAGTCTATATTAAGGGCTGTTTGTATTAATTTTTCTCCATAACCTGTAACACCTACGTATCTTAATTTAGCTTTAGCAGGTACATTTTTATATAATTCTTTTACCATAGCTATTACACTAGTTAATGGATTACCATTATTACTTCCATATAATGAAAATAACAAAGTTCCTTCTGAGTCTATAGCAACTAATTTAGTTGTTGTAGAGCCAGCGTCAATACCTACAAAAATGTCTCCTGTTGCATCCTTAATATCTGCTTTCTTTACTGTATCTTTAGCATGACGCTCTTTAAATTCTTTATATTCTTCTTCGTTATTAAAAAGTGGCTCTAAAGGTTTAGTTTCTGTATATTTTGCATCTTTAAAAGCATCTAATTTTTTATTTAATTCTCTAGTTGTAATTGCAGGAGATTCTACAGAAGCTAAGGCAGCACCTTTAGCTACAAGCAAGTGGGCATCAGGTACAATAATTATCTCATCTTCTTTTAATTTTAATGTCTCTATAAATCTATTTCTAAGCTCAGGTAAATAATTTAATGGTCCTCCTAGAAATGCAACTTTACCTTTTATAGGTCTACCACAAGCAAGTCCACTTATTGTCTGATTAACAACAGCTTGAAAAATTGAAGTGGCAATATCTTCTTTTCTGGCCCCTTCATTTATTAATGGTTGAATATCTGTTTTGGCAAACACACCACATCTTGAAGCAATAGGATATATTATTTCATGCCCTTTGGATAATTCATTTAGTCCATTAGTATCTGTATTAAGTAGCGAAGCCATTTGGTCTAAAAATGCTCCTGTTCCTCCAGCACATGTTCCATTCATTCTTTGCTCAATAAATTTATCAAAATAAATTATTTTAGCATCTTCTCCACCAAGTTCTATTACAACATCTGTTTGTGGTATATATTTTTCTACTGCTTTTTTACATGAAATAACTTCTTGAATAAAAGGAATTCCTAATACTTTAGATATTTCTAATGCACCAGAGCCAGTAAGTGCCATTGTATATGTAGCATTAGGGAAATCTTTTACCAATTTAGTTAGCACACTATATATAGTATTTTTTGTATCAGAATGGTGTCTAGTATAACTAGTATATAAATTTTCTAATTTATCATTCATTACTACGATTTTTACTGTTGTTGAGCCAACGTCTAGTCCAACATGTAGTGTTTTATTCATATTCTACACCTCATTTTTTTACTTTTTTCGACATCTATATTATATCACAAGTCACCAAAAATTCAATAAAAATAGCCTTATTATTGAATTCTAAAATATGCTATGTTATAATCACTATACAAAGTATTTTTTGTGTCTCAAATAATTATGAAAGAGGTGATTTTATGAGAAATTTTAACATTTTAAAATTCTATCTATTAGCCACAAGTTTAAAAAACAAGATAAGACAAGGTTCTATATATTGGAATGTAGAAGGTCCAAGAAGGGAAAGTGTAGCCGAACATATTTATGATACATGTATGCTTGCAATATCTATTGATTCTGAACTAAATTTAGATATAAATTTACAAAAAGTATTAGAAATGCTAATCATACACGAGTTAGAAGAAATAGTAATTGGAGATATAACTCCTTTTGATAATATAACACCTATTCAAAAGCAAGAGTTAGGAAAAAAAGCTGTTTATGATATTCTTAGTGACTTGTATAAAAAAGACGAATATATTTCTCTTACTGATGAATTTAATAAAAAAGAAACTATTGAATCTATTTTTGCAAATTTATGTGACAAGCTAGATTTTGATATACAGATGAAATTATACACAGATAAAGGACTTATTAAGTTAGACAGTAACTTTAACTCTCCAGTATTTAAAAATAAAGAAATTCAAGATATGATAAAAAATGGTGCAAAAACTCCAGCTGATATATTTTATCAATATGACGTTTCAAAATATATAGACTATCCTGCATTTAAAGAATTACTAGACTATGCATATAACACAGATTTGTCTGAGCTATTAAAAAATGCTTTAAATAATTTAAAATAACTACAAATGTAGTTATTTTTTTATTGTAATCTGAAACAAATAGTGATATAATACATCTCCTAGCACATATATTTTACTTCTTAGATTAATATATAAGGAGGTATGTTATATGATTAAAATTAAAGTGTGGGGAATTATTAACATGCAAACTTCTAGCATCTTTGAATCTGCTATCTTCAGTCTTAAAGATGATGAAGAACCGATTTTGATACTGATTAATTCTGTAGGAGGGAATATTGGTGATACAATAGCAATAAGAAATCTCATTAAATCTGTTCCAAATCCAATAATTACAGTGGCATTAGGAAATTGTATTAGTGCTGCGTCAATGATTTTTTCACTTGGAAATAGTAGATATATTGGCAAAGACACAAATTATATGATTCATCAACCATATATGCCATATAATACTAATATAAATTATAATAAAGCAATATCTTCAAAAAACGTTTTGAAAAAAGATTTAGAGGTCTATAGAAATAGTATTTTATCTGATGATGTAAAGATTCCAAAAGACATCTCTGATAGAGTATTTAAAAAAGGGGAAGACTTATATCTTTCTACAAAAGATTGTTTAAAGTATAATATTGCTACAAATAAATTTACGACTTGGAAAGATTTATACACTAGAGAAAAAATTAATCGCGACGAAGAAATTGCATTATTTGATGTACTTGTTTCGCCCAATATAGAAGACTTAGATTAAGTCTTCTATTTTTGTTTAAAAAATTCTTGTATTCCAATATAAATTCCCCATGCCAGTTTATTTTGATATTCATCTTCTTCCAACTTTTTTGCTTCTTCTTCATTTGAAAGAAATCCACATTCAACTGTAATAGTAGGATTTTCAATATGGTCCATTATATAAATTCCTTTTAATACTAGCGGTACTCTTTTATTATCACATAAAATAGTATTATTTAGACTTTTTTGTATACATTCTGCTAAATATTTACTTTGGTCATTATTTTCCTGATAAAAAGTCTGCCAACCACTATATTTATTTGATGGATACTTATTTAAATGAATTGATATAAATGCTTCAACATCTTGCTGATTTCCAATAATAACTCTATTTTTTATATCACTTATTTTCTTTTCCTTTATAGTATTACCATCAGAAAATATACCATTTTCATCACTTCTTGTTAAATATACCACTGCTCCACTTTGTTGTAAAAGTTTTTGAACTTTAATTGCAATCTTTAAATTAATAGCTTCTTCTGTAGTTCCATATATTCCTACTGCTCCTTCATCGACCTAGTGTTTTTTATTGAAGTTTTTTTATTTAAAATATAATTTAACTTTTAATCAGCTAAATTTTGTATA
>CANQVI010000045.1 GCA_947627255.1 uncultured Clostridia bacterium
TCGCCCAAAATATGCTTAAGAAAAATTTGGATAAAAAAATGATTTCAGATATTACAGGATTGACGTTAGAAGAAATTGAAAAAATCAAATATTAAATGAAATAAACAACTGATTTAATTGCTAATCAGTTGTTTTTCTGATATTATATTGTATATAAAGGAGAATTATAAAATGGAGTTAGTAAAAGTTGGAGAAAAGACTTATTATATAAAAAATAATACAAATATAGGTGTATATAAAGTTAGTGATAATGATGTATATTTAATTGATACAGGAAATGATAAAGAGGCGGGAAAGAAAATATTAAAAATAATGACTGAGCAAGAATGGAATGTTAAAGGAATAATATCTACACATTCACATGCTGACCATATAGGAGGTAATAAGGTTATACAAGATAGAACTAATTGTATAATTCTTGCAAATAAAATTGAAAAGTGTTTTACAGAGTTCCCTATATTAGAACCATCATTATTATATGGAGCTTATCCATTTAAAGATTTAACAAATAAATTTTTAATGGCTAAGGAGTCAAGTGTAATAAGCATCGACAAAAATTTACCGGATGGACTAGAATATTTCAATTTAAAAGGTCATTCCTTTGACATGATAGGTATTAAAACTAGTGATGATGTTTATTTTTTAGCAGATTCACTAGTTAGTGCAGAAACTATAAAAAAATATCATGTTTTCTTTTTGCATGATGTTAAAGAGTATCTTAATACATTAGACTTTTTAGATACATTAAATGGTGCTTTATACATTCCGTCACATTGTGAAGCTAATAATAATATTACTCGTTTAATTAATATAAATAGAGAAAAAATATTTGAAATATGTGATGCAATTTGTGATATATGTAATAAAGAAAAAACATTTGAAGAGATTTTAAAGGCTGTTTTTGACAAATATAACTTAACTATGAATGCAAATCAATATGTTCTTGTTGGAAGCACTATAAAAGCATATATTTCATATTTATACAATGAAGATAAATTAACTTATAATATTAAAGATAATAAAATGACTTGGATAGTAAAATAGATTTAAGGATTTCTAGCTTAAGTAACCTTGTTTATTATTTAAGAATCATGTTATACTAATTATATTAGAGGTGAAAATGATGATTAAAAAAATATTAAAAGTATTTTTAATACTAGTGATGATTGGAATTGTTGGTCTTTTATCGTATATATGGTCAATTTTTGTTTGGCTTATGGCATATGGAATTAGTGCCATTATAAGGGTAATGTTATGTATTATTTTCCCATTACTATTTGTTCCGCTTTTATTTAAAGAAAAGAGAAAATTAGTTTTTTTAATAGTAATCGCATATGTAGTTGTTACTTTACTTGCTTTAGGTATAAATATTGCAGTAAATAAGTATGACGAAAGCATAACAATAAAGACTGATGTTAATATAAATGTGCTTGAATATATGCCATTTGAGGAAAAAACTAAAATTGCAAAATTAGGACGAGAGTCAAGCTTAAAACTTAGTGAAAATCTTCCTATATTAGATGGTGCAGCAGCGGTATTTCCAGTATATTCTTCATTTATAAATGCAGTATATCCAGACGATGTAAAATATCAGGAAGCTCCATTTTATTACAATAATACATCACTTGGATATCAACAACTAGCACAAAAAGAAACAGATATATTCTTTGGTGCATATCCGTCAGCAGAGCAAATAGAATATGCAAGTGATAATAATACAGAGTTTGAATATACACCTATTGGAAAAGAAGGGTTCGTATTTTTTGTAAATAAAGATAATCCTGTAAATAACTTAACAACAGAGCAAGTTAAAGGAATATATTCTGGTAAGATAACTAACTGGAAAGAAGTTGGTGGAAAAGACGAAAAGATAGTGGCTTTCCAAAGAAATGAAGGTAGTGGAAGCCAGAGTATGTTAAAACGCTTTATGCAAGGTACTAAACTTATGGATCCACCAAAGGAGCATGTTATAGATACAATGTCTGGTATAACTGATGTGGTTTCAAATTATAGAAATTACAGTAATTCTATAGGTTTTTCATTTAGATATTACATGGAAGGTATTATTAAAAATCCAGATATTAAGTTAATAAGTATAGATGGAGTAGCTCCAACAAAAGATAATATTAGTAGTGATTCATATCCTATTACAACAAATTTATATGCAGTAACATATAAGGGTAATAGCAATCCAAACGTTAAATTGCTTATTGATTGGATACTATCAGATGAAGGTCAAAAAATAATTGAAAATACAGGATATGCAAGAATAAAATAAGGAGGAATTTAATATGTGTACAGCAGCAACTTATGCTACAAAAGACCATTATTTTGGCAGAAATTTAGATTTAGAGTATTCGTATAAGGAGACAGTTACAATAACACCACGTAACTACGTTTTTAATTTTAGAAAAGCAGGAAAGATGGAAAAGCATTATGCTATGATTGGAATGGCATATGTGGCAGATAACTATCCATTATATTATGATGCAATAAATGAAAAGGGACTAGGTATGGCAGGTCTTAACTTTCCATCAAATGCAGACTATAAAGAAGAAGTAGAGGGAAAAGATAATATAGCACCATTTGAATTTATACCATGGATACTTTCACAATGTGCAAATATTAGTGAGGTAAAAGCATTATTAGAAAAAATAAATATTGCTAAAATTAACTTTAGTGAAATGCTACCAGCATCTCCACTTCATTGGATAATCGCAGATAAAGAGGCATCTATTACTGTTGAAAGTGTAAAAGATGGTTTAAAAGTATATGATAACCCAGTAGGAATACTTACAAATAACCCTACTTTTGATATTCATATGTTTAATTTAAACAATTATATGGCTATGTCTGTAGAGCAACCTGTAAATAATTTTTCTAGTAAGTTAAATTTAGATACATATAGTAGAGGAATGGGAGCTTTAGGACTTCCAGGAGATTTATCTTCTGCATCAAGATTTGTTAAAGCCACATTTACTAAAATGAACTCTTTATCTGGTGATAGTGAGTCTGAAAGTATCAGTCAATTTTTCCATATATTAGAGTCAGTTTATCAGCAAAGAGGTTGTGTTCATATGGGTGGAGATAAATATGAGATAACTATTTATACTTCATGCTGTAATATGGATAAAGGAATATACTATTATACTACATATGAAAATAGTCAAATTACAGGTGTGGATATGAACAAAGAAGACTTAGATAGTACAGAGCTAGTAAATTATGACTTAATTAAAGGACAACAAATAAACATGCAAAATTAGTTAAAAAATTATAATACTTTAAATATATTTGGTGAAGAATATGAGTAAATATGAAATTATAACTGGGAAAAACGCTGGATTTTGCTTTGGAGTTAAAAGAGCAGTAGACGGCGCACTTGAAAAGTTAAATAAAAAAGATAAGCTATATTGTCTAGGAGAAATTGTACATAATGGACAAGTAGTAAACGAGCTTAAAGATAAAGGCTTAGTTTTCATAGAAGATATTAAAGAGGCAAAAGGTACTACTTTAATTAGAGCACATGGTGTGGAAGAAAAAATATATAGATATGCTAAAGAAAATAATATAGAGCTTTACGACTATACTTGCCCTAAAGTTTTAGTAGTGCATAATATTGCTAAAGAGTATTGCAATAATGGATATTATATCATATTACTTGGAAGTAAAACTCATCCAGAGAATATTGGTACAATTAGTTATTGTGGAAAAGATAGCTGTATTTGTGAGACTATTGAAGATGTAGATAATGCATTAGAAAAACTTAAAAGCTCTGGTGTTAAAAAACTAGCTGTTATAGCTCAGACTACATTTAATTTGAAGAAATTTTATGCTATTGAAAGCTATATAAAAGAAAAATTAGATTCAAAAATTGAGTTGGATGTAAAAAACACAATATGCAAGGCTACAGAGGATAGACAAAAAGAAACAGAAGAAATATCCAAGAGCGTAGATTTTATGATTATAATAGGCGGAAAAAATAGCTCTAATACTAAGAAACTATATGAAATAGCAAGTAAAAATTGTAAAGCTATTTGCATAGAGACAGCAGATGAACTAGATATGAGTAAATTAGAAAACATTAAAAAAATAGGAATAATGGCTGGTGCATCAACACCACAAAAAAGTATCGATGAAGTTATATCAAAGATAGATAATAATTAAAGCAAGAATTTTTAAATTTCTTGCTTTTTTTGTTGACAAATGTTATACACTGTTATATACTGTTATACATAAGGAGAAAAATATGAGAATAATAATTAGTAATAGTAGTCCAGTACCAATTTATGAGCAAATTAAAGAGGCAATTATAACACAAATTATGAGTAATGAGCTTAAAGAAAATGAGCTTTTACCATCTATACGTAGCTTAGCAAAAGATATAAAAATAAGTGTTATGACAATAAAAAAGGCATATGATGAACTAGAAAGTGAAGGATATATAATGTCCATACACGGAAAAGGAACTTTTGTAGCGCCTAAAAACACACAGCTTGCTCGTGAAAATGCACAAAAAGAAATAGAAGAACACATTTCAAAAGCTATTGAAATAGCATCAAAATATGATATAGATAAAAAAGATTTATTAGATTTAATAGATATATTTTATGGGAGTGATGAGTAATGGAAAACATTATAGAAATTAAAAATTTAGTTAAAAAGTATGATGATTTTAAACTTGGAAGTTTAGATTTAAATATACCAAGTGGAAGTATAATTGGGCTAATTGGTGAAAACGGTGCTGGTAAGACAACACTAATTAAATGTATATTAAATATAATAAATAGAGATGAAGGTAGCATAAAAGTATTTGGAAAAGATAATAAAGAATATGAAGGCGACATAAAGGAAGATATAGGAATAGTACTAGATAATATTTTCTTTCCAGAAATTATACAGGTTAAAGATATAGATACTATTATGAAAGGAATATATAAAAACTGGAATAGTGAGGTATTTAAAAAGTATTTACAAGATTTTGAATTACCTAGAAAATCAATTATAAAAAATCTATCTAAAGGTATGAGAAAGAAACTAGAAATTATAACTGCTATTTCACATTCACCAAAACTTTTAATACTTGATGAACCAACAAGTGGACTCGACCCTGTAGTAAGAAGTGAAGTACTAGAAATTTTTATGGATTTTATACAAGATGAAGAACACAGCATATTGTTATCTACACATATAACAAGTGATTTAGAGCATATAGCAGATAAAATTGTGTTCATAGATAAGGGAAATATAGTATTAGATAAGACAAGAGATGAACTACTGGAAAACTATGGTATATTAAAATGTGATAAAGATTATTTTGATAAAATAGACAAAAAAGACATAATGGCATATAAGAAAAATAAGTATGACTGTGAAATTCTTATAAATAATAAAAATGAAATAGTTAAAAAATATCCAGAATGTATTATAGATAAAATTACATTAGAAGAACTTATGGTTCTTATTATAAAGGGGGAGAAAGTATGTTAGGTTTAATAAAAAAAGACTTACTTATGATGAAACAAAATTTTAAATTGTATGCTTTTATACTAATTATTTATTTAATACTTGCATTTGCTGGGCAAATGAATATAAGCTTTGTATTTACTTTTTTCAGTGTAGTAATGATATTTAATACATTTGCATATGATGCACAAAACAACTGGGATGCTTATGCTATTTCTCTACCAAATGGAAGAAAAAATGTAGTAAATTCAAAGTATTTATCTACACTAATACTTATGTTAGTTCTTTGTGTAATTGTAACAATTTTCTCAATTATAATATCATATGCAAATACAGGATCAGTCGCTTTTTTAGAGACTTTTTATATAATGTTTTATAGTGCTTTAGCAACTATGATAGTAATTGCTTTTATGTTTCCTGTTATTTTTAAATTTGGAGTGGAAAAAGGTAGAGTAATTATATTTTCACTAATTTTTCTTGCTAGCTTTATAATTACAATTGCATTAAATGTAGCAACTAACATTTTTACATCATCAAATGTTTTTACTGAGTTCATTTCAAAATATTACGCAATTTTAATTCCATTAGTTTGCATTGGAATATTTATAATTTCATATTTTATATCATTGAAACTTTACTCTAAAAGGGAGTTTTAACTTGACTTTTTTATTAAAAAAATGATATATTATAACACGTGGATAAAATAGACGACACATGTAGAGCGAAATGCTCGTAAATCTGATTACGGTACTATAGAAAATATTGTATCAGATACATGTGTTGTTTTTTTATATTATAGGAATTATCTCCAAAAAAAAAAAAGAATATTTATTATATAATGGTACAAAATATATTGATTTTGGGGTATAAAATAATTATCATTAAGAGAATGGTATACATAGCATTATTAAATTTTAACCTTAGAATATATTGTATAAATTTTAGATAGTTAAAACGTTATTACCACACATATAATGTCTTTAAAAATCATAAAAAATTAAGAAAAAGTATAACATTTTTATATAGTAAAAAATTGTATTAATTTATTAAAAGAAACTATATAAGCAACAGTCGAAATGTGTCGAAAAGTTACATAAGAAATTTCCTTAAATCTCTTTACAACAGAACAAATGTTTACTATAATATAAAACAAGAAAAGAGGTGAGGAAATGAAGTTAAGTTTTAAATATGCTGTGAAGAAAATAAGTAAAGAGCAAGAAGAAATAGTGAAAGATTTAGAATGGCACACAAAGAAAGTAATGAATATGTTGTTATATGATATAAAAGAGAAAAAAGAAATAATAGATGAAAGAAAAAATATAAATATAATAGCAACACCAATATATAGAAGATATAGAGAGGAAAATTGGCATAGCAAATATTTACATTCACACTTGTTACTAGAGGCAATAATGAGCGTAATAGGGAGCTATAAATCATATATAGCATTAAAGAAAAAATATGAAGAAAATAAAAAATCATTAAAAGGAGAACCTAAATATCCAAGATACAAGAAAGAAAAACAAGAACAGGAGATAGTCTTTACAAAATATGCAGTAAGGATAGAAGGAAATATAATAAAATTATCAATATCAAAAGAAATGCAAGAAAAAAATAAAGTAAAGAGTTTAAATTTTTTAATACCAAGAAAATTAAGAAAACGAATAATAAATTT
>CANQVI010000046.1 GCA_947627255.1 uncultured Clostridia bacterium
GTGACATTATATCTTCTGCTGCTATTACATCATATGTTACTCCATCTAGTCCTCTTGTACTATATATTGGACTATATTTTTCACCATATTCTGTTTCATTGTCTGTAATACTATCTGTTAGCATTTCACCTGTTTTATATATTTGTAGTTTTGCTTTTAATGGTCTATCGTCCATTTTAACTTCATACACAAAGTCTCCTACTTTTATTCCACCTTCTGGATAGCTTTCATTATCTAGGATTCCTAAAGCATTCTTATCTACTGTTACTTTATTTCCTCCTACTTTTCCTATATCTGCTTCATTTTTTGGTATTCTCCATTTATCCTCTAGATAATATCCCTCTGGTGCTTGTGTTTCATATACTACATAGTCTCCTGGATATAATTCTTGTGGTGTATAGAAGAATCCTTCTTCATTTACTTCAAATTCATTTATATAGTCTCCACCTGGTGTTGTCATTTGCGTTACCCAATCATTATCTTCTACACTCCATATTTTAAATTTAGCTCCTGTTAATTTTACAGTTGCTCCTGTTACTGTATCTGTTTTTACAACTTTTAGATACATTGGTATTGGTTCATCTGCTTCTATTCTATATTCAATTTGTTCATCTCTTCTAATGTCTACTATCTCATCTTGTATGAATAGATGCTCTCCTGAATCACTTTGTTTTACTTCTGTTACCAAATATCTTCCATAAGGTATTGTATATGGATAATATTTATCTCTTACTTCTTCATATACAAATTCTGCATATCCATATTCATTTATTGTTGCGTCATAATATATTCCTTCATTTGGATGATTTACTGGATCTGGATTTGTAGAAATTAATGTTAATCTTAATATTGCACCTTTTGCTGGTGATTCTTCTGTTTGATATGGTGTATTATCATATTTTATAACATGAACACTACCAGTATCTGGTTTATTTTTTATAACCTTATTCTTTATTAGTATCTTAACAACATCAGGATCTTGTTCTTTGTTACTTCCTTGTACTTCATATATTTTATCTTTATATTTTACAACTTCTCCCTCTAGTTCATGGTCTTCATCTATTCCTATTGGGAATGTTGTTTCTTTTATATAATATGTACCTGTTCTCATAGTACCTGAAATTGCATAACCATTTGCATCTGTAGGTCCTACTACAACAGTATTACCATTTTTATCTGTATATTCATTCATACAATCTGGATCAGTATATACTGTGAAGCAAGCACCTGCTACTGATGCATCTGTTCTTCCTTCAAAATCATCTAATATTTTCTTGTTTATTTCTATCTTCATTTCTTTTGGTTTATCTTCAGATTTTGCTGGATCTCTATCAGCATTTTCGTCTCCATTTACGTCAAAAGTATATGTTTTTCCATCTTCTTGAATGAATACATCAAAATCTGCTAATCTATATGCTTCATCTGGTACTTTTGTTTCTCTTACTGTATAAAGTCCATATGGAAGATTATCATATCTACAAGCTCCATCTGCTCCTGATTCATTTGTTACATATACTTGAGCTGGATCACTTTTTAAAGTAATTGTAAATTGTGCTCCTGCAAGTGGAATTTGCGGATCATAGTCTGTTTCTCCCAATGTTTTGTTTATTAGTATGTTTCCATATATTGGTTTTTCTGGTGATTCATTATATTTGTATGCTGCTTTTGGATTATATTGTCCTTCATATGTTATTGAAAATGAAACTTTGTTATTATTTATTTTAAATCCTTCTGATGGTTTCATTTCTTTATAATAGTAATCACCTATTGGTAACTCATCTACAACAGCAGTTTCACCATTTTCATCTGTTACAAGATTATCTTTTACAACATCTCCAGCACTATATATTTTAGTTACGCCTTCATATATATCACTTGCTGCATATAATCTATATACAGCACCTGAAATTTTAGCATCACCTAATGTTGCACCTCTATGGTCTTCATCATATTTTGTTAGTTTTGAACTTCCACGTTGATATGGGTTTGTTCTTGTATATGTTACTGTTTTTACTGGTTCTACAGTAACATTTACAACTCTACCATTTTCTTGGTTAATCATATTAACTGGTGCATTTGTTTCTGTAACTGTATACTTTCCAATTAATATATCTCTTAATTCTGCTTTACCATTTACTGTTTTTACATCCCAGCTTCCTCCAGGACCTTCAACATGGAAAGTAGCTTCTTTATTAACATATTGTCCATGATTATCTTTTTTCTCTATAAGTAAATTTCCTAATGGATTTATCTCTCCACTAGCTGAACCATTTGAAGTTTCAGTATGTTTCTTTCCAGCAATAACTCTTTGTCCATAATCATCAGTATTGTTTGGTCCAATATATGCAGCAGCTGCATCATAAATTGTTACGCTTTTTGTAGCACTAATAGTTATATTAACCTTTTGTGTTACTTCACTTCCTGGTACTACGACTCTCCAATTATTACCATCATTTTGAACATTACCTTTACTAGCACTTACACTAGAACCACTTTGAACTTCTACCCAATTAGAAACCCAATTAGTTCCATCGTAGCTAAATGTTAAGTTATTTGCGGGTATTAAATCTGTAGTTCCTTGATTTCTTACATAATTTAAAGCTTCATTATATTTATCTTTTGCAACTTGGGCATATACTGATGGATTACTAGTTAATGAATTAACATCATATTCACCTGTTAATCCCCAGATAATTGCTTGTTTTATTTGTACAACATATTTATCTGCACTATATCCCACGTCTGCAAAATATATATATGACATGGCTTTTCCTTTTTCGCCACCATATGTTCCATCACTTTTATATTGATGACCAGAATTAAAATTTACGTGTGGTTGTACACAATAAACGTCACCAACATCATCAAGCCAAAACTTCCAATATAAGTGAGGTGACTTATCATTTCCCCAAGGCATATTAATTAAGTTACTAGATGCTACTGTTTCTCCATGCGATGTATACGCATATAATTTATTAGTTGAAAGTAGCAAACTAATTAAAGCAACTATAAAAATTCCTATTACCTTAATTTTTCTGTTTTTCATAACTTCTCCCCCTTATACTTAATTTTATATTTTAAGAAATTATATTTCAATTAATAATGTTTTTTATGTATATAATGTTTGGCTTTTTTTCGGCAAAATTTCACATTTGTTACGTATTTATTTTAAAATAAAAAAAAAAAAAATACATTTTTTTGTAAACCTAAATTTACACAAAAAATAACAGAGATTTCTCTCTGTTATTTACTATTCTGGAATTTTTGCTTCATCTTTTATTTTATTTAAAAATTCTTCAACATCTATACTTCCAAGATCACCTTTTTCTCTTGAACGTACACTTACTTTATTTTCTTCAACTTCTTTATCTCCAACAACAAGCATATATGGAATTTTTTGTAGTTGTGCTTCTCTTATCTTATATCCCATTTTTTCTTCTCTACAATCAACTTCAACTCTTACTCCCATTCTTTCAAGTTTTTCTTCTACCTTATCTGCATATTCAATATGTCTATCTGCAATAGTTAAAATTTTTACTTGTAATGGAGCAAGCCATGTAGGAAATGCACCTTTTGTTTCTTCAATTAAAAATGACATAAATCTATCTGATGAACCAAGTATTGCTCTATGAATTACAACAGGTCTATGTTCTTTTCCATCTTCTCCTATGTAATTAAGATCAAATCTTTCTGGTAAAGCAAAATCTAATTGACAAGTTGGAATTGTAACATCATGATTTAAAGCAGTTTTTATTTGAATATCTATTTTTGGTCCATAGAAAGCAGCTTCTCCTTCAGCCTCATAGAAATCAATATTTAACTCTTTTAAGATTTCTCTTAATTGACTTTCTGCAGTTTCCCACATTTCATCATTGTCTATATACTTTTCTTTATTATTCTTGTCTCTTAAAGAAAGTCTAAATTTAAAAGCAGAATCTGGGAATCCAAAATCCTTTTGATAAACATCAAATATTAGATTTAATACTTTACCAACTTCTTCTTTTATTTGATCTGGTCTTACAAATAAATGAGAATCATTTTGACACATTTCTCTTACTCTTTCAAGTCCACATACAGATCCACTAGCTTCATATCTAAAGTCATGAGCAAGTTCTGCTATTCTTATAGGTAAATCTCTATATGAACGTAGTTTACTTTTATATATAAGCATGTGATGTGGACAGTTCATAGGTCTTAATACCATTGATTCATTATCCATTTCCATTACTGGAAACATATCATCTTTATAGTGGTCCCAATGTCCACTTGTTTTATATAATGCTACATTAGCAAGAGAAGGTGTATATACATGTTTATATCCAAGTCTTAATTCTTTATCTTGAATATATCTTTCTAGTATTCTTCTAACAGTAGCACCATTTGGCAAATATAATGGAAGTCCAGAGCCTACAAGTTCATGAGTCATAAACAACTCTAAATCTTTTCCTATTTTTCTATGATCTCTTTGTTTTGCATCTTCTAATTGTTGTAAATAATTTTCTAGACCTTCTTTAGTATCGAAAGCTGTTGCATATACTCTTTGAAGCATCTTATTTTTTTCGTCTCCTCTCCAATATGCACCAGTTATATTCATAATTTTAAATACTTTTACAGCTTTTGTATATAGCATATGTGGTCCTGTACATAAATCTACAAATTCTCCTTGTTTAAAGAAAGATAATTCTTCATCTTCAGGTAAATCTTCTATTAATTCTACTTTATATGGCTCATTTCTTTCTTTCATAAATTTTATTGCTTCTTCTCTTGGAAGTTTAAATGCTTCAACTTTTAAATTTTCTTTTATAATTTTTTTCATTTCTGCTTCAATTTTTTCAATATCAGCTTCTACTAATTTTGGCTCAACATCAATATCATAATAAAAACCATTTTCTATAAAAGGTCCAATAGCAAGTTTTGCATTTGGATATAATCTTTTTATTGCTTGTGCCATTATATGTGAAGCAGTATGTCTTAAAACATTTAAATCTAAATCTGCTTCATAAATTTCATTATTACTATTTACATATTTACTCATATTAAATCACTCCTATTAATTATTATAATTATCTATTTTATTAATATTATTTTTTCGTGACTTTTACAAAAATATTTAACATAGAACCATTTCCTCCTTATAATTAAATATCAAAAAATGTACCCCTAAGACACATTTTTTGCCTTAGGGGTACAATTATTATTGCACGGTTCCACCCTAATATTTTACTTAATTTATTGATTGTACGAAATCAACGGCAGTTTCCTGCTAACTCAGGGGTAGTCTTCGGTAATATCTTATTAAAGTTGGCTTCCAGCCCACGACCAACTCTCTCTTTTAACAGTGTTAAAACTTACTCGTCCCGTCAACGTTATGTAATTATTATACAATTTATTTTTTAACTTGTCAACTATTTACCTTTCATTGTTTCACTTAATACTTTGAGGAATTTATTATTTTGATATTCAAAAACATTATACGTAACGTTAAATTCTGTAACATCTCTTGTTACTATTTCACAATTTCCATCACCATTTAAATCAGATAAAAATTTAACAGAGTAAAGTGGAAAATCATCACTATTATCTATATCTTTAGTATAGCTGTACTGTAATAGTTGAGTTGCATTAGTATTAATATTAACTATAACTATTGCACTATATATTCCTCCAAAAATTCCTTTTTTAGAACTAGTAACTGATATAATTTTTACCGGTGTATTAATGTTTATAAATCCTTCATAAACATTCTTTATATTTAATGAATTATTATATATTCTATATATTCCTAATGCTTTTTTTACACTTGAATAATCCTCTTTACTAATTTCTATTTCTCTAAATTGTGAAGACAATGCATAATCGTTATTTTCTGATATTGCAAAATATTCGTCAATATTATTAGGATAACTTGTATTTGCATATACACTATCATCAGATGTGTATGTATCCTTCATCTTATATGTTCCAGCTTTAGTTTTATCTGTATATACTGCAATATCTATATCAGTTTTAAAATTACTTTTTAAAAAATATTTATTTGAACTTACCCATTTTTTTTCATAGGTTGCTCCAACTATTAAATTATCTATTATTATTGGCTTTGAATTACTAGAAACATCATCTGAAACATTAATAGCATCTGAAATTTGATTATCTATTTCAATTCTATCATTTAGACAAAATGCAAATAATAATATAATTCCACAAACTAGCATTACTAAAAATATCATTATTAATACAAAAGTTGCCCTCTTTAATTTCAATTTTCCTTTAGAATATTGTTTCATTAGTACACCCACTTTCCTGAGTCAAAAGAAAATACACATCCACAATATTTTTGCATATATAATCCATACTCTCTGGCTTTCTTTTGTCCTTCATAATATGTACTTCTATAATCTGAATACACATATTTAACATTATATTTTTTAGATAATTCTTCTGCCACACTATTTATAACCTCATGATTTTGAAATGGGCTTCGAGTAAGTGTAGTAGACACTATATCATAACCATTTTCACTGGCATATTTAAAAGTACTTTCTAGTCGTCTATAATAGCAATACTTACATCTTATATTATACTTTTTATTTTCACCTACATTTTCTACTACATCTTTTACAAATCTATTTAAATCATATTCATCATTTACTACATTTTTAACATTTTTCATATTACAAAATTTAATAAATGACTCTTTTCTTCTTTCATATTCTGCTTTAGGATGAATATTTGGGTTATACCAATAAGCTGTAAGTTCTACTTCTTCCCTTTCATTATCTATTAACATACCATTTTTTTCTATGTCTTCTTGTATTGTTATGAAACATGGTGCACAACAAACATGCATTAATACTTTTTTCATTTTTTCTCCT
>CANQVI010000047.1 GCA_947627255.1 uncultured Clostridia bacterium
CTTTATTCTATTTTAAAAATGTTATTACAGCAATACATTTATTATTTTCATAGCATACTTCAAAATCCACGTAGCAATTTTTATATTTTTTCTTTATTTTATGCTTACATATTTTCAATATTTTTTTAATACTATATTTTCTATCTTTTTTGTCTACAAACATTATATATTTTTTACTTTTATCTACTTCATCTTTTTTTACTTGTGACTGATTAGATAAATAGTAATAATATTCATATCCACTATTAAGTAAAGTAGTACCAAAATAATCTGTTACTTTTTCATTTATTGGTTGAAGATATATATCTAGCTTTCCACTATATATCTTTTCTAAATTTATATCATTTACATCGTTTATTTTAGCTATAATTTTCTTATCACAATCTCTATAATGACTAAATATAATTATATCTTTTATATTATATACTTCAGAAATTATACAAAATCCAAAAGCTGATGCTGGTAATAAATTATTGAACTTATTTGCAATAGCAACTTTTAGTTTATATTTCATTATAGTTGGTGTAACTTCAATAAGTTTTGGAATATTTAATGACTCCATTAATTTTTCATAATCGAAATATATACAATTTTCTTGATATTCTTTATTATTTATATTTATAGTTTTTACACCTCTTAATGTATATAAATCTGCAAATAAGCTAGATATATTTAATAAATGTATATTTTTTATTTGATCTAGTAGTTTCATTATCTTGTCATAGTGTTTAGCATTTAAATATTCATTAATTTTTTTGTCTATTTCACTAGCTAAATCCTTATCTTTAATATTTTCAAAATCAATTACGTAACACATATTTTTCTTTTTAGATAGAACTGTATAGTATTTAACAAGCTCTCCATTTTGCTCACTAACTTTTACATAAACTGCATATTGTTCATCTGGTCTTTTAGATGGCGAAATTATATATACTAATAATATAAAACCTTCCATATTTATATCCTCCTTAATTTTTTTAATAAGTTAATATAAATTGTATAAAAGAAAAGGTCTAGATTATGCCTTAAAAATATGTAGGACATACATTTATTTGCTTATATTTACTAAATATATTTCTTTTTTCTACAATATGTACTTTATGTCCTTTATCTTTTAAATAAGACCTTAAAATAATAGCCATATTTACTACTTCTTTATATCCTTCAATTAGATTAGAATTAGTAACTGGAATTATTATCTCTTTTACCCCTATGCTATCTTTATATAATTCGTAATAATACTTGACTCTAGTTCTTAGCTTTTCTATACATTCTGGCTCTCCATCATAATGAGTTGTATTGTCTATTAATTCAGTAATAATAGAATTATAACTATGCTTAGGTTCTTTAAAGGTTCCATCAAGTAAGTATCCATTAACAAGTAAAACATATTCACCTATATTTTCAACTTCTTTAGACTTAATTAAATGTGGAAATAACACGCTTTCTTCTAATATACTATATAGTATCTCAACTTTTTCTTTGTTTGTAAGTTCTCCACTATTAAAATTGTATAATCTAATTTCATGAGTATCATGATTGATATATACATTTCCTTGTATTTTTCTTTCTTCTTCTTTAATTGCATTATTGTTAAATAATACTAGTGTTCTTGTTTGCTCATCATAAATTGCATCACTATTTTCTTTTTTTAACATTTAATATACCCCCTTTAATAATTTAATTTTGAAAAAATAGTTATTTTCAAATAAAAAAATAAATTTGCATAAACATTATACCATATTTATGTAAATTTATCAATCAATTTTAAGCATAATATAAAAATAGCAACTATAATAGTTGCTATTTTAAATTCTATTTTTTATTTCTTTTTATAATAGGAGATTCATAGTTTTCAGTTATTGCATTACCATTTCCTTGTTTATCTAATGTAACATCTCCATCTTCTATTACTATTTCAAAATCATCATCAATAGTATTTGATATATCTTTTGCATTAATAAAGTTTCTATTGTTTACATTAGTTTCTCCCATTTCATTTTTTAACTCTTGTTTTAATCTATTAGATGTATTAACTCCAAATAATTTATCATCATTTGTACTAGTATCACTATCATTCATAGTTATAGTTGGAGTATCAGGTTTAGACATCATATATTTTTCAAAGTTAAACATAAGTGTTTTTTGTTTTTCTTTATATTTTTGTGCTAAGAATGTAGTTTTACCTTCACCAAATATAGTTTTACCATTTGCAGATTTAGTTTTATAGAACATTGAGCCAAATCCAAGTTCTGCAAGTTTGAATGTTTTAATTCTTTCTTTATCTTTAATATCAATAGAAGTTCTACCTTGCATTCCTTCACCAGTAACAGTATATCCTGTTGTCTTATCTGGTTTCTTCTCTTTACCAAATGCCTCATTCCAATATCTGCTATCTTCTGGTACAGTATCACCAAATACAATTTGTGTTTTTGTATTTGCAAGTACTGTTTGTCTATAATATGAATGTCCAGATTTTTCTAATTGAGATAAGTTTTGAATTGCAACAGTAACACCACATCTATATTTTCTAAATAGTGTAAACATTACTTCCATGTCTTTTGTTATATACTCTGGAAATTCATCTATGTATAAGAAATGTGGAGTTCTAGACTCTTCATTACCTTTTCTTCTTAATACTGCATCTTGGAATTGTAATATAAAGAACATACCAAAAGCCTTTGCTTGTATTATACCAAGATCACCTTTTCTTGAACATGCAGTTATAATACTTCCTTCTGCTAATGCTTTATCAAAATCTATTATATTTTTCTTACCACACAAAGCTGCTTTTAATCCAGGATTACGTACTAAGTTATTTAATTGTGTGATAGCACCATATAAGAATTTTTCAGTATCTTTTCTACCACTACCTTTTGTTCCAGGTATTTCATATCCGTTTATATTAAGACTTGGTTTGTAGAAATTCTTTTCAAAATATCTAATAAGTAATTTATATTTTTGTTCCAATTCTGGAATTTTTTTCATTTCTTCTGTCATTTCTTCAACAGCATCAAAGTTATATAAAAGCTCAAGCATATCTTCTAGTGAAGCAATCTCACCATTATGAAGAATAGGATACATTTCTTTTAAAAGTATAGACAAGTTTTGAAATGCATCTATTGTTACTTGTGTAAAGAATGGGTCGTTATTTTTAGACTCACTACCATACATAGCCATTAAAACATCTGCTACTATTGAAGCAACTTTTGCAGGATCTGGAATAGCAAAAGGGTTTATACTTAAAGTTGTCTCTGGACTTGCTGGGTCTATAGATAATACATCTATATCAAAGTTTTTAGCAACTCCAATAAATTGTGATATAAAGTTACCATCATTTTCAACTACTGTAATACCTAAATTCCTATAAGTAGTAACTCCAGTAGCATTATCTTTATATTGTACTAATGGTGCAACTTCAGTATCAAATTGATCTTCCATTCCAGTTTTAGGTTTTAATAAACTTAATGAAAAGTTTCTATTTATATATCTGTTATCATAAGGTCCATTCATATATGCTATTCCTCTTTTTAGCATAGAATATCCAATTTTTTTAGCATATTCTCTAAAGAAGAATTTCTTTTCAAGGTCAAGAGCACTCATAGGTAATAATACTGTTGCTGTTTTACCAGTACCAGTAGCACCTTGAACAAGTGTAGCTTCATAACGTTTTTTCTCTGGTACTACTATAGGAACTGATGTACCTTTCGCACTACCTATTACTGTATCACATTCAAATGCTCCATTCTTTTTACCACCTGAATTTATATTTAATCCTGGATATCCGGCAATAGATTTAGTAAGGTCTTCACTATTATATATAGATAAGAAATAATCTAGTATATAAGTTATAGATAAAAATGGTATTACTAAACATATTGTTTTTACTGCTGGTGGAATAAGTTCAGGGTATGTATGGAAAAGTGCATCATATTTTGGTAGTCCCTCAATAACATGCCAAAAAATCCAGTTTATTGCTGTGGCTATTGAATATAATACAGGTATTGCTAATAGCACACAAGTAAATATAAACATTTTTATTTTATGATCATCATTTTTCGCTAATCCTGAATTTACAAAAAATGAATATGCAAGTACGGGAACTATATATAACAATGATATAAAGTATGGAACTAATGAATCAATATCTATTCCATGACTTATCTGCAAATCACCTGTTAATAGGCTCAGCATCTTTGCAAAAGTTACTATAGCTACAACTATACTTATAAAATAAAAAATATATGTTAAGATTTTTTCTGGTTTTGTTTTTATGTTTAATTTCTTAAAAACTTTTTCTAACAAACGAAATCACCACTTTCAGTAATATAAATTGTTAACATCAACTTAATTGACATATTAAACTAATTCATATATAATGATACTATAATTTGCTTAAATTTTCAAGAGTTTTTAGTAAACTAAAGTTAAAAAGAATATAATAAATTTAAGTTAATATAGTAAAGGAAAGTGAAAAATAATGAAATTAATCGTTGGGTTAGGAAATCCTGGTAAAGAATACGATTCAACAAGACATAATATTGGATGGCTTTTTTTAGATTATATTGCAAGCAAATATAATGTAAGTATATCTAAAAGTAGTAACGATTCATTAGTTGCAGAATTAAAAATTAATAATGAAAAAGTAATATTTGCAAAGCCACTTACCTATATGAATTTAAGTGGAAATGCAGTATCTAAATTAAAAAAATGGTATAAAATTGATAATAACGATATATTAATAGTATTTGATGATATTGATATTCCATTTGGTACTATACGTTACAGAGAAAAAGGTAGCGGTGGTACTCACAATGGAATGAAAAATATTGTTCAAATGCTTTCTTCTGAAAATATACCACGTCTAAGAATTGGTCTTGGTGGATTAAAGCATGAAAAACAAGATATGATAGATTTTGTTTTACAAAAATTTAAAAAAGATGAATTAGAGAAATTAAATACTGAAATTTTTCCACAAGCAGAGATAAAATTCGAAGAATTTCTTGACAATTAAGTTAACTTTTGTTATAATTATACACGTATTCCGCACAGAAAAGGTTAAAAATGTATAAAAGCTACCTCAATGGCGAGAGAAAGTTAGATTTAAGGAGGAACATTATGTACGCAATAGTTGAAATTAGTGGAAAACAGTACAAAGTTCAAGAAGGAGACATTGTTTTCGTAGACAGATTAGAAGAATTAGAAGAAGGAAAAACTACTACTTTTGATAAAGTTCTTTTAATTTCTGACGGAGATAAAGTAACTGTTGGAACTGATACTGTTAAAGGGGCTAAAGTAAAAGCTACAGTTGTTGGACATGGAAAATCTAAAAAGGTTGTTGTATTCAAATACAAACCTAAGAAAAATGAAAGAAAAGTAAGAGGTCACAGACAACCTTATACTAAAATCCAAATTGAAAAAATAACAACTGGAACAAGAGCTAAAAAAGCTGCAGAAACTGAAGAAGTAGCTGAATAATTTAAAACGTAATGTGATTTAAAAGGAGTGAGATAAATGGCACATAAAAAAGGTGGCGGTTCTACTAGAAACGGTAGAGACAGTGAAGCTAAAAGACTTGGAGCTAAAAGAGCTGATGGTCAATTTGTATTAGCAGGAAATATTTTATATAGACAAAGAGGAACTAAAGTTCATCCAGGTACTAACGTTGGTATTGGTAGTGATGACACTTTATATTCTAAAGTTGACGGTGTCGTTAAATTCGAAAGAAAAGGAAAAAGCGACAAAAAAGTTAGCGTATATCCTGTAGAAGAGTAGTAAAGTTAAACAAAAATAATCGCATAATTTATGCGATTATTTTTTATGTTGACATTATAGCATTATAATGATATAATATAGCTACTTTTACAAAGGACGAGCTTTTACTATCAGTATATGTAAAAGAATATTTTAAGGAGGAAAGATCTATGAGCTTATTTGGTAATGACTATTCCAAAAAAGAGAACTGGGTAATGTGTCCTCGGTGTTTCTATTCTGGTAAAATCAAATGCCCATCATGTGGTGGCACTGGATTAGAATATCCGAGCAATTCCAAATCTGGTCCTTGTTCGCAATGTAATGGCACTGGCAAAATACAATGTTACAACTGTGCTGGATTTGGAAAAGTAAAGAAATAAAAAAATAAAAG
>CANQVI010000048.1 GCA_947627255.1 uncultured Clostridia bacterium
ATTATCATATTAGCATTATATTTTGCATCTTCATTTAATCTTGTTGTAGCAGCATTATTTTCACCTGGTTTTAAGATATCTAATGGTTTAGTTACTACTCTATATTTTTTAGTTTCAGCATCTAATTCAAATACGCTTATACTATTTTCAAGATTTTCTTCAAGATGTCTAAGTTCTGTAGTAAAATACATATTCTCATCTTCAACTACCATGCCAACTTTTTTTATTATTCTAAATAGTTCAGCAATATGTTGAATATCTTCTCCTACAAATACTAGTTGTGGCTTTTCAGAAAATCCAGCATCATTTTTAGCAAAATTTTCATAAAAATCTGAATATAGTTGTACTTTTTCTGCAAACATATTTTGCCAATCATCATTTCTTCTTACAACTTCAAATATATAGTCTACTTCTTGATTATCTTGTCTTAAAGTTACCATACCACCTGTTGGTTTAAATTTTACATTATATTTTTTTGAAAATAACAAAATATTTGGATTTGCTCTTTCAAAAGCAGCTACTTTTTGCATATAAGCAATTATTACTTGATTTCCAGCTAATTTTCTTTTTACTGCAAAAGCTGGTTTTGTATTTTCAGTAGGTTGCCAAGTAGTTGGTATATTTCTTTGTTTCAAAATATAAGTAGCTATTTTATCTATGCAATATGCTCTGTATGAGCTTTTTCCTGTCTCACTTTGAAAGAAATATCTAGCAATTACTTTTGACTTTGTTAGATCTTCAAGCCATTTTGCAACTTTAGCCTGTCTTTTATCTGCTTCAATATCATCAAGTTTTCCTCTTAATTCTAATACTTGAGTAACTTGTCTTGAAGTTACATAGCCAAATTCATTTACTACCTCTAATGCCATAATATGAGATTCATTTATATATCCCATATCCATTTTAAATACTACCTGGTTTATAGAGGCAAAACCTTCCTTTCCGTCATAAACTTTTTTCTCATCTTGCCTTACAGCAAATGGAGAAACTGCAGTTTTTACTTCTTTATCATTTACCATTTTTCATCTCTCCTTAAATTTAATTTTGAAATTTTTTGGCTAATCTAGTTAGTTTACTAGAGATAATTAAATATTAGTTTATATTTAATTACCATAATTATTATATCTTATATGTAAACTTAATGCAATATCTTTTATGAATTTGTTTTAATTTCATCAATATATTACATATTATGACTTTTAATGTTACAAAAAAATAATAATATGGGAAGAATCCTTATATATTCATATCTTCCCATATTACATTTTATCCAATAATTATTAATTTTATTTTCTTTCTTTCAAGATTTATTTTCTTTATGCTAACTAATACCTTTTGACCATATTCTATTCCGTTAACATGTTCTGCTATTCCAATAATGTTAGGCATTAATTCAACAAAAACTCCTGTTTTTATTCTATTTCTTACTACTCCTTCTACTATATCTCCCTCTTTAAATTTTTTAACATTTTCCTCAAATGAGCCTAGTAATTCTTTATATGATAGTTCTATTCTTCCTGTATCTCTATCATATTTTTTTACTACTACTTCTATTCTTTGACCAAGTTTAAACATATCTGATGCATTTGTTAATATTGAATCTGACATATCTTGTACTTTTAAAATTCCTGTTACTCCTCCACCAACATCAACAAAAGCAGCATAATCTTTAAGACCTACTACAACACCTTTTAATTTTACACCAGGTTTTAAATGCATATACATCCATTTTCTTACTTTTAACTCTAATATTTTTTTAGACATTACTAATTCAATTTCATTGTCATTTTCTAAAATATCTTTTATACATACAGGTAGCACTTTACCTTTTTTATTTACTATATATTTTTCTTCAACGAGTCCATCTTCACCAACTATTGAAGAAGCTTCATCTCTTGGTATAATAGCTTTAATATTTTTTCCAACTTTACCAATCATATTTAAGTTTTCATCCACATCTTCAACATACATATCTAAAACTTGTTGATTTTCTTTAATTGCTAGTAATGTTTCTTTATTTAACTCAGTTTTTACATTTTTCTTATTTGTTTTTTTATTTCCTTTTTCCATAATATTAAGTAAATTATTACTTATTTTCCCTCCAATCATAAATAATTAACATTTCTTATATGCTAATTATATAATATTTAAAAATTTTATGCAATATATATTTACTTAAAATATACTAAAGACACACAAAAGTATGTGTGCCTTTAAATTAAATTTATTGTTCATTTACTCTTATTTTTTTATATGCATAAGTAATTCCAAATAATGATATTATTCCAATTAATATTATACTTAAAATATCTATATCACCTGTAAATGGCAATTTATCATTTTTTACTTCAATTTTTGTATTTTTAGTATTTATTTCTATTTCATGTGGTGTTTTATCTACTATATATCCTGGTGCCTCTATTTCTGTATATGTATATTTACCATATGGAATATCTTTAAATACATATATTCCTTCATCATTTGTTACACCTTCAACTACAAAATCTGTTTCTAAACTTTTTAATTCAAATCTACAATTAGGAATTGCTTTTGCTTCTAAGAAATCTGTTTTTACAAATTCAATATCTCCTTTTGTTCTATAGTTTTCTGCTACTGTTTTATTATTATATTTTATTCCGTTTTCATCTACAGTAAAACTTGCTACAAATTCTATTGGCTCAGTATTTAATTCATATAATTTTCCATCTTCTTTATATATATCTGGTGCATCTATTTCTACATACTTATATTTTCTTCCATCTTCTAACAAGTCATATGGTATAAAACCATTACCATCTTCATCTGTCACTAAAGTAGCAATTACATTATTATCTTCATCCCAAATTTCAAATTTACAATTAGGTACCGCTTGTGAAGTAAATAAATCTAGTTTTGAAAGTACCGGTCCTACAATACTATCATTTATCATAATCTTATATACAGTTTGATCTTTATTTTCCTTTGTTAGCTCTACCTTTATAGCATTATTATTAGCTAAATATTTTACAGGTACATTTTCCTCTTTCAAGTAATAAATACCAAGAGGAAGATTTTCTAATTTTCCCATACCTAAATTATCTGTAGTTATTTTTAACTCTGTATAGTTTCCATTTTCGTCTTTTATATATAATGGATTAATACATTCACTATCTAAATATATTCCATACTCGACTTCTGGAATTGAAATTATTTTCTCATCTTCAAAGTATTTTATTATTTCTTCTTGCGTTTTTGACATTAAGTTTTCTAATATTTCTTGTGTTCTTGCATCTAATGTACTTTTATCTAGATTGCTTCCTGTAATTAGTACATCATTAATTGTTGATGAAGACAATTTTAATATATTTAAATTTGCTTTTTCAAAATCATTAGTTATACTTTCACTACTTTTTGTAACTATTTCATCTGTGTTATTAGTATATGTTAGCTGTATTGGAAATTTTTCTTCACTTATACTATATGGATATGATGTATATAACTCTTTTGCATAATATCCTCCTGTTGGTAAATCTATATTTCCATTACCTGTATTTTCATCTGTTATTTCTATTATATCTACTAATGAATCTTTTGATATAACAATTCTATCTTCATAATTTAATATATCATTATCTGCATATATTCCAAATATAGTTTTCCTTTCTTGAGTATTTGAAGCTGAATATCCAGAATCTGCATATTTTTTATCTATACTAATATATAATTTTTGTCTTATATTACTTAAAGATTTGCTAGTTGTTTCTACTTTAACTAATTTATTATCATTAGTTAAAGTTATATTTTCTATATTATTATCTGTTATATATCCTTGAGGTGTTACTACCTCCCTGATTTCATATTCACCTAAATATAAATCTTTACTTTCTGCTATTCCATTTTCTCCAGTTGTTATTGTATCAACTTTTGTACCACTTGTAATATATGTTTGTGTACCATCTGGCGATTTTATATCTTGGGATGCATAAATATCATAAGTAACACCTAAAAGACTTCTTTCTTCATATTTTGGTGTATATTTTTCTCCATATTCTGTTGAATCTATAACAACATCAGTTAGCATTTCTCCCTTTTTCTCTATCTGAATTTTTCCTTTTAATGGTTCATTTGGTAAATCTACTATATAGTATAAATCTGTTACTGATTCTGTTGCATCACCTTCTACTCCCATTGCTGCTTTATCTATTAATACATATTTTCCACCTTTATCTTTTACACCAATGTCTTCTTCATTTTCTGGAAGCCTTAATTCATCTTGTAAATAGTATCCATTTGGCGATTCAATTTCATATATAATATATTCACCTGCATTTAACTTTTCAGGCAACGTTACACTACCATCTTCACCTGTTACAAACTCATCAATTTGTGATTCAGTTTGCCTTACCCATTCACCTTTTGTGTAATTCCATACTTTAAATTTTGCTCCAGCTATATTTACTGTAGCATTATTATCTTTATCTAATTTTCTTAACGTTAAAAACATTTGTACTGGTTCTTCTTCAAGAATTCTATATTCTCTTTGCTCTTGTCGTACTATATTTACAGCTTCAGGCTTTGAAAAATAATGTGTGTGAGCACCTGTATTACTTCCTTTAGTTTCACTTAATGTATACTTTCCATATGGTATTGTATAAGGATAATATTTTTCTCTGGATTCTTCTTCAACAAATTCCGCATATCCTACATCATTTATTTCAACTTCATAATATTTGTCTGGATTAGAATCTAAACTAAGTCTTAATATTGCTCCCTCAGCAGGAGATTTATCTGTTCCAACTAAATTTCCTTCATCATACTTTACAATCTTTAAACTTCCTCTTGATACTGTTTCTTTTGAAACGACCTCTTTAGGCTCAAGTTCTATACTTTGTTCTGTATTTGCCGCTTCAAATGTATAAATATTATCATCCTTTAAATATCCCTCAGGAGCTTTACTTTCTTTAGCATAAAATGTAGCAGTTCTTATAGTACCTGTCTCTGCACACCAATACCCATCTCCATCTTTATGATCCACAGTAATAGTTGTAACCAAATCTTTGCAATCTCTATCTCGATATATTTCAAATTCTGCACCTTCAAGTTTTGCATCACCTTGAGTATAATCTGGAGAGTCAGTATCTTTTCTATCTATATCTACTTTTTTAACCTTTAATTTTATTTTTTTTGATTTATCTATTTTTGTATATTCATACGTTTTGTTATTTTCTTCTATTTTTACATCAAAATTATCTAATTTTAATGATTCGTCTGGTACTTTTACTTCTTCTAAAGTATATGTTCCATAAGGTATATTCTCTATTTTACATATTCCATCTTCTCCAGATATATTAGTATAATATTCAATACTAGGATTAGACTTTAATGTTACCTTAAATTGTGAACCTGCAAGATTAATTTCTGGCTCATAATCTGTTGAATCTAATCTTTTTAATATTTGTATATTCCCTTTAATTACATTTTCTTTAACTAATTGTGATGGATTTAAGTTATCTAAAGAAATATTAACAGTATATGTTTCTTGTGAAGCTATATATCCTCTAGGAGCTTGAATTTCTCTAATTGTATATGTACCTGGCTCTAAATAATTAGATACCCCTGTACCATCAGCACCTAAGGTTACTCTTCCTACCTCTGAATTACCACTATTATATATTCCAAATACAGCTCCTTCAAAAGTAGCATCACCTTGCACAGTAGTTGTTTCATTATCTTCTTTTCTTATTGTTATTCTTCCACCAACAGCTTGAGCATTAACACTGCTATATTTTACTACACTTCCTGCCATCATTAAATTCTGTGCTCCAGCTTTTACATACAATACTGGTTTTTGACCATTCGGATTTCCTTTACATAGCTGAACACTTACTGCACCTACACCAGTCGGTGTTATATTTATACTATTTCCACTTTTATTTGCATTACAATTAGTAGTTCCAACTATTTCATATTTACTTAATACATTGTTTGAGTCATTAAATGTACTTGTTTGACCTACTATCAAATTATCTGTAATATTGAAATTTGGAACAATGTTATGCTCATTTACAAGTTTATTAATTTCTGCTTGTTCTGATGCATATAAATTGTT
>CANQVI010000049.1 GCA_947627255.1 uncultured Clostridia bacterium
CTTATTTTTTTCATTTTTTTGAATAGAAATGTCTTTGTCTTCATTATCTTCTGTTATATATTTTTCTGGATCAGTATTAACGTTTTCTTTTAACGCACTAAGAAAGTTACTTTTTTCATCTGGCTCTGTTTTTTCTTTAGTTTTAAAACTATAGTTATAAAAATCATCTAATAAATTTTCGTCATGACTTTTATTTGGATGTACAGCTGTAGGTATTGGCTTATCTGGATTTAATTTTTTATATTTTTCCATTAATACTTTAAATACATTTAAAGCTGAGTCTTTACCATCTACTGTTATTTTTTGTAGTTTATCTTTTGAAATTCCTTTTCCAGAAATTGTATGCATATTATTAATTGCATGTACTGTTCCACGTTCTTCATTTAAATCATCAAGTAAGTAATCTACGTTGTTCTTTTGTTCTTCTGACATTTTTTCATATTCGTCTTTTGTACTTTTATTTATATTACATTTAAAAAATATAGCTTTATTTAAATATTCCTTCATAAGTTCAAAAGAAATTTTCTTTTTATCTCCTTTTATATTATCATTTTGCATACATTTATTATATACATCTGAAAAATAACTATAAACACCTTTTGAGTAATTTTCTACTTCATTTTGATCAACTATATCACTAAAGATACATGCAGTTCTATTTAAATACATTAATGTTCCATCAATACTTTTAGTAAAAAACACTTTTGCTGTTTTTTCATTTCCTAAATCACCTTTACTATTTTCTCCTATTTGAGGAATTAAGCCATTTTCATCTATGCTAGGTTCATAACTTTTTTTAGATAAGTGTAATATTAAATCTTTATCTGAAAAATCTATAGAATTTATATCTATATTTGGTATTTTTTTCATATCCTTCACCACTTATATATTATCATATAATATAACATTCTTCAATAATCACTAAATTTGTATAAAATCATATATTATTATGAGGCAATTAATTAGTAAATCTTTGAAAAATATGGAAGATTCCAACTAGTAATATCAGTTGGAAAATTATGTAAAATATGATATAATATTAGTAAGTTATATGTTTTGTATTTTCAAAAATAATTTTAAAAAATATATGTGATGATTAATATTAAAACTAGCATATACTTGCGTTAGAATCAAGATATAGGAGGATGATTAATGGCACAACACAAATATGATTCTGACGTAAGCCCTTACGAAGGAATCTTAATAATTGTTGATAAAATGTGGAAATCTTTAGAAGATTTTGTTGAGGAGTTACCAAAAGATGTGAATTATGTACATTATGATAGTATAACTAAAAATTTACTCAACAAAATTCGCAATTATTTTAATTAAATTCTTATTAAATTAACAAAGTTTAGACTCAATGTTTTTGCATTATGAAAATCGATTCTAAGGCGTCCTAAAGATAATTCTTGAAAAGACTACTTCGTAGCCCAAACTAAATGTTTATTTAGTAATAGCTTAAGAGAAATCTTAAGCTATTTATGTTGGAAAATTATGTGAAATATGGTATAATATAATTGATATATAGGGAAAGGGCTTTTTAACACCTATATATCTGTGTTGTACCGTAAAAGGAGATTTTTAATCTCCTTTTACACTTTTATATAGATACGGTATAATAATATAAGATTTGTGGAATTTTTGTCTTATATACATTTGTGAAATACAGAGGAGATATGTTAAGGCATGTCTTCCTTATCATATAATATAACATTCTTCAATAATCACTAAATTCGTATAAAATCATATATTATTATGAGGTGATTAGTTTGTCAAACTTTAAAATAGGAGATATTGTAGCTAGAAAATCATATAATTATGATGTATTATTTAAAATTACTAATATACATCCAAATGGAATTGTAGATTTAGTAGGAATAACAGTAAGAATAATAGCAGATGCACAAGAATATGATTTAAAGCTAATAACTAAAGAAGAACTAGATAAGAAATTAAGAAATATTGAGATGTCAAGAAGAGCTAGATTAAATCGTTCATTTAATAATATGAATAATAAAAATATTAAGATGAAGTATATGAGAGAAAGCTATAATGAGTTAAATAATAGCATATATCAAAAAGATAAAACATATAAAAAGCCGGGTAGAATTTTACACTTAGATGGAGATTTTGAATACTCCGAAAAATGTAAAGAAATGTATAAAAAGTTCGGAATAACAGCATATGTGCTAAATGTTGATGAGAAAGAGCAATATAAGCAAATATATGCTCTTCTTCAAAGATATAAACCAGAAATTTTAATATTGACAGGTCATGATGCGTTTATTAAAAGGAAAAATGATATATATAATATAGATAATTATAAAAATTCTAGATATTATATACAAGCTGTTTTAGAAGCAAGAAGATATGAACATAATTTAGATAATTTAGTTATTTTTGCAGGAGCTTGCCAAAGCTATTACGAAGCAATAATATCAGCCGGAGCAAATTTTGCCAGTGCACCTAAAAGGGTGTTAATAGATATGATGGATCCATTAATAGTAGCAGAAACTGTAGCATATACACCTGTAAATGAATTTGTGCCATTGGAAAATATAATATCTAATACAAGAGAAGGAATTGATGGAATAGGTGGACTTCAAACCAGAGGACAATATAGAGTAGGAATGCCAGGATTATAAGTAAATAATTCTGGCACTTATTATGTAAATATTGAAAAAGGCTAAAATTTTAGGTATAATATAAGTATAGGTTGGTGATTTTATGGATAGATATGTTACAGATGAAGACTTAGAAGAACTTCAGGAATGTTTAACAGAAAAAGAAAAGAATAAAATTGATGGAAAAGGCTTTTTTGGAAAAATATTAAAAAGATTTCGTGATAAAAGACAAGCTAATAATATAGAAAAATATGATTCTATGATTGAAAATATAGAAAAAGATGATATATCTAATATAATACCTGATGAATATAAAAAATAGTAAAGAAGGTGAATATTATGAGTACCAGATTTGAAAGAAAATGTGAAAGAATTGACACTAAAAAGGCTATGATTGTTAAAGAATATATGAATAAGTTTTGCAAAAATAAGGCTTCTTTAAAAACTTCTGCCATGAAGAAAGAACTTAAAAAATTTGCAAAACAAATGGTAAAACTTGAAAAAAGAAAATATGGAATTCATAATCATGTGTCAATAAAAGAAACAAAAAATAATAGAATATATGGAAGCCTATCATATGGTAAAGGTCCTGGACTATATAGAGATAGTAACAAAAATGTAAAGGTAAGATTTGGAACTGTAATGAATCTTAATTATTCAACTGTAGTTGCAAAATTAAAATCTAATGATATAAGTGACAGAACAGATGGTTTCATAAAATATATGGAAACTATACATCATGAGTCTGGACATTTAGAACAACATGTTGCAACAGAAGGCAGTAAAAAAATTAAGGACATTTCACCAGAATATGCATTAAAATATGCTCTTGAATTTGTAAGTATATCTGCACAAAGAGAAAACTATTATAAAAAGGGCGATAATTATTATAAGATGCTTATAGAAAAAAATGCAAGGGAGAAAGGAATAACTAATACTTTTAACGTTCTTGGAAAAAGCAATAAGAAAAATATAGTAAAAAAGGGAGTCTTAAAAAGATTAGATGGAATGTTACAAGATGAGTTTGTTGAACTTCAAGATTTACAAAGTGAAGAAGGACGTGAAGATCGATTTTCTTATACAAATGAAATAGCAGACGAAGCTATAAAGAAAAATCCGAATTATATAAAACGTATGCCTATACTTAACAAAATATATACTAAAGATGGTAATAGAAAACCTATATATCAAATTGTAAGAGAAAATGCTATGGAAACAAGAAAAATTCAATATAACCCATTTATTCCACGTAAAGTTAAAGACAAAAGAATACAAGAAGTGCAAAATGTATATAGTGAAGCTTTTGCTGCTAAATTAGATACATGTACTCAAAAAGAATTTGAATTTGCTGGAAAAATGCTTGGCAAAAAGCCTTTACAAAGAATGATAAAAATTACTGCTAAGCATTATGAAAGAAAATATAATGAATTTGCTAAAAGTGCAGAAGATGAGAGAGAGATTAGAGAAAATATAACTGGAATGACAAGATTAGGAAGAACTATGTATAGAGAAAGACTAGAAGATAATGAGGGCAGATATGCTCCATATATAGAGACTTTACAACAAGCTAGTGAATTTACACAAAATATGAATACAAGAAAAATGTCAGAATCTGAAATACGTAGACAACTAAAAATAGATAACTTAAATGTAAAAAATAATATTAAGAAAAATAAATTAAAAGGAAATTCTAAAAATATTAAACTAAATGAAAATGCTTCTTTTGAACATGAGGTAACAGAAAGTGACCTAAAGGTATCTGTTAATTTGGAGGAAATGAGATCTCTTAAAGAAGAATATAGCGAGAATAAGAAATATAATATGGCTAAACTTGAACAAGTGCAAGATGAATATCATGACATTGAAGAAAAGAATATTGATAAAAATAAAGATTTTTATAATAGATAGGAGAGAATATGTCTAATATTGAAGATATAAAAAAGAAATTTGATAATTATGAGATTACAAGTGATGATATAAAAAATGAAGATAAAATAAAAATTGCAAAAATGTATAAAGATGAAATTGATATACTTAGAAAAGATATAAAAGAAATAAAAAGTAGAATTTTAGATTATGAAAGAAAGATAAATAATTTAAAAGAAAAAAATAAAAGCTCCTAATTGCGGAGCTTTTTATTTATTTAATTACTTGTTTAATAATTTTGCTAAACTAGATTTTTTTCTAGATGCAGTATTTTTAGCTAATACACCTTTAGTCCAAGCTTTATCTATTAAACTAACAGCTTTATTATATAATTCTTCTTTATTTTTTGCGTTTTCGTTAACAGCAGCTTCAAAAGCTTTTATAGCTTCTTTGTATGCTTTTTTTGTAGCTCTATTTTGAAGAGTTTTTGTTTCAATAATTTTTACTCTTTTTTTAGCTGATTTAATATTTGGCATTAAATTGCACCTCCTTATGTGTACGTTAACAATTTACTTAAACATTCTAACATAAATTAAAATAAAAATCAAGACATTTGTATAAAAATAATAAAAAAGCTAGTCTTTTGTTAACATATCTCTAAAGTTTGATGCTAAGTACATAGAGCCAGTTACTAAAATTAAATCTGCATTTTCTTTAGATAAAACATAGTCATATGCTTCTTTAATATTAGCAAAAGATGTACAAGCAAAATCATATTTTTTAGCACAGTTTAATAAGTTTTCGACTTTTTCAGGCTTTTTGTAATTGTTTTTAAATTCTACAAATATTAATTCTGTAAAGAATGGACCAATTTCTTGAATAAATGAATCATAATCTTTTTCGTGAGTAAAAGAAAGGATGGCATAATTTTTCTTTCCTTTATATTCATGTAAAAAAGATTTTAAGCTCCTAGCACCAGCAGCATTGTGTGAACCATCAATAAATAAGTTAGAATTGTCGTCTATTTTTTCAAGTCTTGCTGGAAATTTAGTATCAAATAAACCAGTGTTTATCGCTGAAAATGAAATTTTATATCCTAGACTTATTAAGATATTAGATGCAACAATTACCATTAAAGCATTATATATTTGAAATTCTCCTATTAAATTTAATTTATAGAAAGTACCTTTATAGCTAAAGTAATTAATATTATGATTGCTTTTTATAATATCAAGAAACTTCAAGTTTGGTATATATAGTTTATTGTTATTCTTTTGACAGAATGAACGAATTGTATTTAGAACTTTTTTATCTTGAAGTGGATAAGTAACCGTAATTTTATCTTTTTTTATTATTCCACATTTTTC
>CANQVI010000050.1 GCA_947627255.1 uncultured Clostridia bacterium
GGATGTCATGGCGGCAGAAGCCCCGTCGCTACACTCAGGCGGAAAGATCCGCAACACTGAACTATTCAGTTGTCAAAGTACAGGTGAAGGTGTTTCATTGACCCCTTCACTTTACAACGGACATTTTTTTGCCAAAACGCAGGTATCCACTCAAAAAAATTTTTTTGCTTTTTTTCGGATGAGCGTGATGGTGTCAGAAACACTTTGCCTTTTCATGTTGTGTGCCTTTGCGTATTCGGTGGGAGTTAGACCTCGTTTTATACACGCTTCGTAGATGGAAAGCTGTACTTCTGTCAGCACTCGCTTAAAATCGCTCTCCAACAATGAGGTTTCTAACGCTTTGATGCCATCCTGCGGATCGGCAAGCCACGCAGCAGTTTTCACTTCATCATCCGGCAAGGAGTCAAGGGACAAGACCGTATTGTTCCCGGATAAGGCTTTTTCGCTATCATCAACGTCCTGATAAGAGCGCCTTATTCTTTTCTCCTCCGCCCGTAGAACTTTCATAATTTTCTGTTCCACCTCTGTAACCTCGCCGGTGGCCTTTACGCGCACCATGCACTTGCCGTCTTCCGTAGTCCAGAGGTCATAGTCAAACTCGACTGGTGTTTTGGGTATTCTCATTGTTCATCCTTTCCGCTGTCCGGGAACAGCGGATGGATGAACAACAAAGGAGCCGCATGACGGTGAGTACATAGTCCCAAGCCGATAACAGAGCTTTCCTAAGAAAACTCCAGTCATGCGGCTTTGGGAAGACATCACTTATCAGCGGCTCCACAGCACAGCAATCTATTTAGTTTTTTGTTAGCACTACCTCGAAACGGGGCGGTGTCGTAACCTTCTCATGCTGAGGACATCCAGCACGACCTCTCTACCACAGCTTTTACACTTGGTCTGGACGTGACCCTGTGTGTCCTCAAATACCACAATCGCATTGTGGCGGCAGTACGGGCATTTAACAGTTCTCCGCGATTGATTGGCAATCGCCTCCCTTGCCCGCCGAATTTTCATCTGCATCTCAGCAGACGGCTCGTAGGTCTGGACGTATCTGCTCATGCCATCACCTCCAACGGATCAACATACTCGGTGTAGGGACGTTCCTCCATGTAACCGAGCTTCGACAGTCTGATGGTGATAGCAGTCCTCGACACGCCAAACAGATCACAGAGCGTCGTAATGATTAACCTGTCAGGATAAGCAAACCATTCACCATATCGTATGAGCCTCCTCCCTTTTGCTAAATTCCTCATAGCAAGGGCAATCTCATTGCGCGGCATCAGAATTGCCGCCCCCAAGACATTGGCTTGCCATTCGTTCCAGTCTTCACGGGATTTTAATTCCCTCACCGTGTAGGCCCGGTCTTCCTCATACATTTTCCGGCAGGAGCATTTCTTCTCGTTGCTCTCCATCTGAAAAAGGATTTGATGGGCGCACTCATGGGCAAGAGTAAACCGGCGTTTACCGCACAACTTCCTGATGTTGCCCGGTTCAACGAAACTCCGATCCAAGACAACCTCATTCCTTTTGAGCCTCAGCTTCCGGGTAATCCCCATTTCTACAACCTGATACTCCGTATCAGCATACGCCGTCACACCACAGAGGCTTCCGTCAGGGGAAAGTCGGGCAAAGCAGACACTTAATCCAAGATACTGCGATGCAAATTGGTCAATCGGTGTGCAGCGGGCTTTCGTTCGTTCCTCGCCGTCGTTATCCTGAAAGAAAAACTTGTTGAAATCCATCGTAACGGCAGCGGCTATTTCCTCGATATTTTCGCGGGATAAAATCATCAAATATACTCCTTTGCTTCAACAAACCATCGTTCGTCTTCATTGAACAGGTACGTCTCCTTCCCGCAGACCATCACCGTATAGCGGATGCCACAACCACCGACTTTCGTGGAAGCGGCACGGCAGATTTGCTTTACACGGTCAACCTCATACTTAATGCCATCCTCCCATGTGATGACGCGGGGACGCTTGTTACCATCCTTGTCAACGTCAAGATTGACATCGACATATACTTTTCTTCGTTTCTGTTCCATAGCCTATTCCTCAACTGTACTGACTTACTGACATAATAACCCGCCCAATGTAGGGAAACGCGCCCAGCTTCGTGAGGGAGAGCTTGAGCTGTTTCTGACCCTCAACCAGCTTGTCTGTCTGGAAGACGTTGAGCTTTTCCGGCGCAAAAGGCAGCTTAGTGTCAACAACAAGCAACGAATTTTCCGTTATGCCATAGGCGAGGAAGTTGTTGTCCGCGTTGGCAAAAACGCAAAATTTATCATCGCCGGTATAACCCTCAAATCCGAGGATACCGTGACCGTAAACAAGGGGATGCTGTTCTATCCGCTCATTTACCATAAAAATGAAAACCTCCTAACTGAACATCCCCGTCGGCATGACAAGCTCTACCTGACGCTTCGCGGGCATCTTGATGTTCTGGCAGAGAACACCGTTTCTGATAGCGTCTTTTCCAAACCGTGAGCGGATGGATTCAATGGCAAGATCGAGGCGTTCCCTCTTTTCAATCATAGCGACATCCGTGAAAAGGTCATACTGGACAGGGGCATCTTCCTCCACGAGCGAAATCGCACGGACTGTGACTGAGCGGATGGGGCGCTGCCAAGAATAACTCCGTTGAAAGAGGTCAAATGCCGTCTTCGCAAGGTGCGTCGGGCTTTGAGTGGGAAACCCGATCCGGCATTGCCATTCCTTGCCAAACAATTCACTGTCGCGGATATTGATTGCAACACCGCCAGCTTTCTTTTGGTGTTTCCGCAGCTTTGTCCCGATCTCCTGAACAAGCTCCAGCATCACACACCATACCTCCGCAGAGTTTTCCAAGTCCTGCATTGTCGTGATACCGTGTCCGATGCTCTTTACGGGGGACACATAATCGGAGCGCATCACAGGGGAACAATCTTCACCATTTGCAAACCGTTTGACTGCCATGCCATTTTTGCCTAACCGTCCTTGCATGAGCGCATCCGGCGCAGCAGCAAGCTGACCGATTGTGCGGATTCCATAGCTGGATAAGACCTTATCCGTAGCCCTCCCAACGCCAAGCAGATCAGAGGCAGGAAGCCCCCATATCTTTTCCCGGAACGTGTCACGGTCTATGCACGTCACGGCATCCGGCTTTTTCATATCGCTTCCCAGCTTCGCAAAAATCTTATTGAAGCTGACTCCAGCGGAAATTGTCAGTCCCAGCTCAAACTTGACCGTCCTCCTAATCTCGTCGGCAATCTCAAAGCCGGAACCTAAATATCTGCTGCCGGTGACATCCAGCCAGCACTCGTCCATTCCATACGGCTCGACCATATCCGTATAACGGTTGTAGATTTCTCTTGCCAATTTGGAAAACTTCATGTACTGCTCGTAATGCGGCTCCACGATAACCAAGTCCCTGCATTTCTGCTTTGCTTGCCAGATTGCTTCCCCCGTAGAAACCCCGTAGGCTTTTGCCGCATAGTTTTTCGCCAGCACAATCCCGTGACGTTCCTCAACGGAGCCGCATACCGCAACCGGCTTCTCCCTCAAAGAAGGATTAAGCATACACTCAACGCTTGCGTAGAAATTGTTCATATCACAATGGAGTATCACCCTCTCCATACGATCACCTCCCTCAAAAAATGATCCATAAGTCTTATTTTTTCAAGTTTCCCTATTGACATACGCTTTGTTCGTGTGGTATCATGTTCACGAAAGAAACGAGTGTACCGCAAGTATAGCACACTCATAACGTGCGTGTCAAGTGGTTTCACGAAAGTTTTTTTCGTCCTCGAATAAAAAAATAGAAAGAGGTGCGCTACATGGTATTCAAAGAACGCCTAAAAAACCTGAGAATTGCCGCAAACCTGACACAAGCGGAGCTTGCAAAAAAGGCCGGTATGAGCGAAAGGACAGTCCAGAACTACGAGCTGGGGTCCCGGATGCCGAGGAACATGGAATTGGTTGAAAAGCTCGCCGCAGCTTTGGGGACAACCGCAGAGGAATTGCTTGGCAATTCTGGCCTACTGATTGTCTCCGCGCATGAACAGGGCGGCGCAAAAGCAGCAAGGGACATCCGCGATCTTGTCACCGAAGTCACAGGAATGTTTGCCGGAGGCGAACTTAGTGAAGAAGATATGGACGGCGCTATGAAGGCGCTGAATGAAGCCTACTGGATCGCTAAGGAAAACAACAAGAAATACACGCCGAAGAAGTATCGAAAAGAAAAGGTCGAGCAGGAATAAGCCTGTTCAGGAGGGCTTCTTGCCCGATTGAATAATCTATCCACGAATGGGGGTGGTGAGATGAGTGCAGAGTATCTCACTGAAATCGGCAGAGACCTTGTAAAGCGATGCGGCACACGCGACCCGTTTCGTATTGCAGACGATCTTGGTATTATCGTCCTTCATAACTCTGATTTTGTGAAGCTCAAAGGGATGTACCGGGTCATCAAACGAAACCGTTTCATCTTTATTAACGAAAACCTGAGCGAACAGATGCAAAAAATCGTCTGCGCTCATGAGATCGGCCATGACCGGCTCCACCAGCACCTTGCCAAAGGCGACGGATTGCGGGAATTTGTTTTATATGACATGACGACCACACCAGAGTACGAGGCGAACATTGTGGGTGCTGAAATCCTTTTGGACACGGACGAGATTTTAGAGTACATATATGACTACGGTTATACCTCCGAACAGATTGCGCGGGCGATGCACACAGATATTAACTTGGTAGCCTTGAAAGTGGCGCACCTTGCGCAGAGCGGCTACGACCTCCGCAGGATCGACCACAAGAGCAATTTCCTGAAATAAACAGATACAGAGAAAGGGTACGGATATGAAGTATAAGCTGTTCCGTTCTCCCGGCGATTTGGACAAGTCTGTGCTGAAGCATGAGCTTGTCGCGGTTGAGTACGGGAAGGACATTTACGATGTAACAGATGCGCTGATCAGAGATGTGCAGGACGATCTTTCAGGGACACCGGGCTATGAAAGTTATGAAACCGCTGCTTATGCCCCTGAGCCGGTAAGGGACTTCCGCAGGGTGAGGCGTTACGATTATGAAATGACAGGGATCGTCTACCCCACCAGAGCCGAGAAAAACATACTGATTGATTATGGAATAATAGAAGAAGCTGGCGAAGAATAAGGAGACCGACATGGAAAACATTGTGTATGAGCGGGATTATGCTGAGGAACACCGTCGGGCTGCGGAACGCGCCGATCTGGAAAGCAGCATTTTTGATGCTTCGATTGATACAGGCTTTTGGAAAGCATACGGGGAAATGATGGACGCCATTCCGAAAGTAATCGTGCCGGAGGACAAGGCAGCTTATGAAGACCTGTTGCCGCGCCTTGATGAATTGGCAAGGCGTTTGGGCGGGAAAATACGCGGTGAAGTCCGCTATGATAAATGGCTGTCGGAGATCAATGTCATACTACCGTACTTGGAGTTTGGCGACGACGACGAATATGAACTATTCAAGGATTTGGCATCAAAGACCCACCTTTTCACTGTCACGGCGACTGAGGATGGACAGGTGCGTGTCCATGTTATGATTAACTACTTCAAAGAAATTGAAGACGCAACTGAGGCCGTAGAGGGAATGATCGCCGAGAATAAGGAGCTGTCGGGACTTCTGATACAAAGCATTGAACGGTACAACCGAAAGGCAGAACAACTCGCAACAGCTTTGAACCCACTGCTGGACTATGCGGAGGAACAAACGGGCAGGGATCGGACGGAACTGTTCAATGA
>CANQVI010000051.1 GCA_947627255.1 uncultured Clostridia bacterium
CGACTTAAAAAACCTATCTGCATAAGATATGGCTCGTACACATCTTCTATTGTATCTTTATCTTCGCCAACACATGCAGCAAGTGTATCAAGTCCTACAGGGCCTCCATTAAACTTTTCTATTATAGTTTTTAGCATTATTCTATCTGTATTATCTAGCCCTATTTCATCTATTTCTAGTCTATCTAGTGCTTTTTTTGCCACTTCATAATCTATAATATCTTTTTTCTCTACTTGAGCAAAGTCCCTTACTCTTTTTAGTAATCTATTTGCTATTCTTGGTGTTCCTCTACATCTAGAGCCAATTTCTAATGCTGCTTCATCATCTATTTTTTCCCCAAGAATTGAGGCACTTCTTTTTATAATTGTAGCAAGTTCTTCTTGTGTATATAAATCTAATCTATGTATTATTCCAAATCTATCACGCAGTGGTGAAGATAATGAGCCTGCCTTAGTAGTTGCACCAACTAATGTAAATTTTGGCAAATCTAATCTTATCGATTTAGCAGCAGGACCCTTTCCAATTACTATATCTAAATTAAAGTCTTCAAGAGCAGGATATAATATTTCTTCTACTGATTTATTTAATCTATGTATTTCATCAATAAATAATATATCATTTTCTTGTAGGTTTGTAAGAATAGCGGCTAAATCTCCAGCTTTTTCTATAGCTGGTCCAGATGTTATTTTTATATTACTTCCCATTTCATTTGAAATAATAGTTGCAAGAGTAGTCTTACCTAGACCAGGAGGCCCATATAATAGAACATGATCTAATGCTTCTCCTCTTGCTTTTGCTGCTTCAATATATACTTTTAAGTTTTCTTTTACTTTATCTTGACCTATATATTCAGAAAAGACTTTAGGTCTTAATGTTATTTCATCACTTCTGTCATTTAAATCTTCATCTTCATATAAAAGTTCAGGTGACACTACTCTATCTTCAATCATATTTTACACCTCTGTACATAGTTTATTATATCAAACATAAATTTTCAAGTCAAACTATTATTCATATTATATTATCTTTTTAATATACTAATATTGAGGAAATTATGAAAATTATTTGTATAAAAAGATCATATATAAAATTATTATTAATTTTAACATTAGTAATTTTTTTCGATATTACTTTTGTTTATATAAAAAGTAATAGTGTAAATTATAGTGATAATGACATATATTTAATCCAAAAATACAAGCAGAAAAAACTTCTTGCATTAACTTTTGATGATGGTCCAAGTAAATATACAAATGAATTATTAGACACACTTAATAGTGAAAATATTAAAGTAACTTTCTTTGTATTAGGTGAAAATATAATTAAAAATAATGAAAATATATTACTCAAAGAATATGAAGCTGGTCATCTAGTATGTATACATAGTTATAAGCATGTATTTTTTACTAAAATTTCAAAAGAAGCAATCGTTGAACAAATAAGTATGACGAAAAATATAATTTACAATATAACATCATATACTCCATCATATATACGAGTTCCTTATGGCATATTAAATGATAAGGTAAGAAGTGTATTAAAAGAAGAAAATTTAGAAAATATCCTTTGGAATGTTGATTCTTTAGATTGGAAATATAAAAATACTAATAAAACTGTTGAACATATAATAACAGAAACTAGTGGAAATGACATTATTCTTATGCATGACACATCCAAGACCAGTATTGATTCTGCTAAACAAATAATAAGATACTTCAAAGAAAAGGGATTTGAATTTGTAACTGTATACGAATTAAACAGAATAAAAAATATGGCTAAAGCATTAAATTAAAGTAATTTAATTTGATAATTTATTATATATATAATATAATCACATTGGTGATACAATGAAAAATGTTAAAAAGATATTATATGTATTAATTATTCTAATTATAGCAGTCTTTATAGCTATTTATAGTAAAAATTATCTATTTAATAATTCTAATAATAAAGAAAATATAGAGCTAAATACAAATAACAATTCTTTAATTCTTACTGAAGCATTTGTTACTAAAGTAATAGATGGCGATACTATATGGGTAAAAATTAATAATGAAGAAAAGAAAGTAAGATTTATAGGGATAAATTGTCCAGAATATACTAGTAAAATAGAGCCATATGGTAAAGAAGCAACACAATATACTACAGATAATCTTTTAGGTAAAACTATATATCTTCAAAAAGATGTGTCTGAAACTGATTCCTATGATAGGCTACTAAGATATGTATGGACAGAAAAAATAGATGAAATTACACCAGATAATATAACTAATTATTTATTTAATAATAAGTTAGTTTTAGAAGGTCTAGCACAAAGTAGATATTACAAACCAGATATTTCACTTCAAGGTTATCTAATGGATTCACAAAAAATAGCACAAAATAACAAAAAAGGAATGTGGCAATAGCCATATTCCTTTTTTATATTAGTTTTTGTATTAATTTTCCTTTTCCATCTTCATATTCAAATATTCCATAAGCACCATTAATTATATACATTTGTGGAGGTACGTGTCCTATGTCTACATTATATATTATAGGTACATTATATTTTAAAAGTGCTCTTTCTACCGCCTCTTTAAAACTAAATCCCATTTCACTGCTTTGACTCATAAATGATCTACCTATTAAAAATCCTTTTACATTTTTAAAATATCCCATTTGTCCCATATGCCATAATCTTCTATAAAATTCAAATGAATTAAGTTCGCAATTATCTATATACCATATTATTCCTTCATTAAATTGAGATATAAAATTATTAATATTATCCATATCAGTTCCAGATATTAAATGAAATGTATCAATACATCCACCAAGTAATCTTCCTTCAAATTTAACATTTCCACAATTTGATTCATATATATTTTCTTCTGTAAGATTATATCCTTTTGTATTTCCGTCTTCAAATTCTTCTTTTTGATACTTTAAAAAACTTGTTTGTATATATTCTTCATTATTTGTAAAAAGAAAATCAAGTACATTTTCCAAATTTTCATATCTAGGGTTCATAGCAAAGTCGCTCAAATTTTCCATATGAATTGTAGCTATATTAAAATTAGTTGTTATATAAATATTAAGTAATGAAGGATCAGAAAAACCCTGTATCCATTTAGGATTGTTTTTTATTACATCTTTATTTTGATTTATATAAGGTAGCATTTCCATAAGAAATTCTCCACCTCTAGCTGCAATTATATATTTAACATCAGGATTTTTATATAGTTCTAATAATTCTTCTGCTCTTTGCATTCCACTAGAACTAACTACTCCCTCATTTTTTCTAACATTTGGAGTCTCAACTACTTTTAAATCTAATTTTTTTAAATTATTTATAGCTAAATCTATCTTATCCAAATTTGCTGTTGCTGAAACAGCAGTAGTTGCAATTAAATCACCTTTTTTTAATTTTGATGGATAAATTATTTTTCTCATATCATTCCTCCAATTCATACATTACTATAGATATTAAATTTAAGGCAGCAGTTTCTGCTCTTAAAATTCTAGTTCCAAGACTTACGCACTTTACATTTTCTATATTTTTTAGTTCTTCTGCTTCACTTTCTGTAAAACCGCCTTCTGCGCCAATTACAATACCAATATCATTAATATTTTCTTCCTTTATATCATTTATCTCTTTTTTTAACGAATCTTTTGAAGCTTCATATGCAAAAAGTACTCTTTTTTCATTTTTCAATGTTTCCTTTAAATTTTTAAAATTTAAAACATTCAATACATTTACATAGTCTGTTCTACCACATTGTTTACATGCTTCAATAGCTACTTTATTTAACTTTTCAATTCTTTTTTGTCGTGATTTATCATCAAGTTTTACTACAACATTGCTTGAAGTAAAAGGTACTATCTTTTTTACCCCTAATTCGACTGCTTTTTGAATAACAAAATCTAATTTATCATTTTTAAGAAGTGCAATATACAATGTCACATTTGAACTAGGCACTCCCACTTCATTTGCCTTTTTTATATATTGAAGATATACAGTATCTCTTTTCATTTCTACTATTTTATATATTCCGTCATTTACGGTTACTGCATCTCCAACGTTAAATCTTAAAACTTGAATATGTTTTACTTCACTACCATATATAGCTATTGTATCTTCATTTATATTTGATATATCTTTTTCATTTACAACAAATCTTCTTGCCAAAATATGCCTCCTAAACTATAAATAAATTATATTATTATTTCTTTAAAATGTAAAGAAGATTAATTATTAAAATAAAAGAGCTATGTAAACATAGCTCTATTTGTAATTCTATCTTTCTACCTTTAATAATATTGCTACAACTTTAGAAGATTCATCTGGTTTAGATAAATCATCATTTCTAAATTTTAATTGAATTGTTGTATTATTTATTTGATATATATTAGTTAAAGTAGAATCTTCATCTGAATAATAGAATTTTGATGGGCTTCCTAATAATTGCTCTACTTGAGAATATGTAGTTCCTATTTCTACACCTTTATATATTTTTATATTTCCGCCTCTATTTATATCAGTAGATAATGCAGTTATATATCCATCACCAATTTCTCCAACACTTGCTTTTGCATTATATACATATGCACTATATTTAGCAGCTTGTAATTCATATAATGAAACTATTGTAAAATAGTTAGGATCAATTTTTTGAACAGCATATTTTGAATCTACAGTTAAGCCTTCAATATTAGTTACTTTTATTGGTAAACTGTATTCTTTTCCATTAATTGTAACTGTATTAAGTTCATTAGCTTTTACATCTTCAATATTATCTATAAATTCATAGCTATTAAATACTTTTGATTCTTCTGAATAACTATATTCATCTTGACTAGCTTTATATGTTAATGAAAATACCTTACCATCTTTTATAGTAAGAACTCTTGTAGCCATAAGTCCATTTTCAGTATATGTAAATTTAGCAGCTAATTGATTAGCAAATAATGTATAAGATGAATTTATATCTGATACTTTTTCTGGAACAATAGTCTTTTCTACCATTTTTCCATCCACTTCTTCTTGAACAACTTTTGTTTCTGCTTTTATTAATTCTTGTGTTAATGCTTCTTTTTGTTTTTGTACATGGTCAATATCTGTTTGAGAAACATCTATTTTTCCTACTCTTAATACAATTGTTGTAGTTTTACTTGGAGATTTAATAGTAGAAATATATGTTCCATCATCTTCTTGTTCATCTACTGGAATTGACATTCCATTTAAATATCCAAATCTTATTCCTAATTCATCATTTCTATACTCTTTTAATCCTTCTGCAAGTGGTGTTAATTCTTCACCTATTGAATCTTCGTCAAGGAATCCAGCACCTTCTGTATAATCTTCGTATAATTTTACCTCAGTTTGAGGTTTATTGTTAGTTTGAATAAACCATATAGTTACAATAGTTCCTACAACTATTAATATTACAATAATCAATATAATAAAAATAAGTGCTATTTTTGACATACCATCTTTTTTATTCATATATTTTCCCTCCGTTATATTTACATATTATAGTATACCATAAACGAAAAAAAATCAAAATGTTTTTTTAAAATTTATTAATTATTTTCTTCTAAATATTTTACTAGTTTAGTTATTGCTCTTTTTCTTGCACTAAAATTTTCCTTTTCTTCAAAATTCATTTGTCCTAAAGTCATATTTTTTTCTTTAATATAAAAGATTGGATCAAA
>CANQVI010000052.1 GCA_947627255.1 uncultured Clostridia bacterium
CATGTATCTTGCAATAACTTAAGTATCTGTTTTCCTGTTTTATAATCTAGAGCTCCTGTAGGCTCATCACAAAGTAATAACTTAGGATTTTTAGCGATTGCTCTGGCTATTGCTACTCTTTGTTGTTCTCCACCTGAAAGTTGTGAAGGAAAGTTATTTTTCCTTTGGGATAGTCCTACATTATCTAGTACTTCATCTGGATCTAGTGAATCAGAACAAATCTGAGTTGCAAGCTCCACATTTTCCTTTGCAGTTAGATTTTGTACTAAGTTATAAAATTGAAAAACAAATCCTATATCTTCTCTTCTATATTTTATTAACTCTCTTCCTTTAAGGCTAGTTACTTCTTTTCCATCTACCATTACCTTTCCAGATGTAGCTGAATCCATACCACCTAAAATATTTAATGTAGTAGTTTTTCCAGCTCCACTTGGACCTACTATTACTACAAGTTGTCCTTTATCTACAGAAAATGTTGTATCATTTAATGCATTTATAGTAACCTCGCCCATTTTATACTCTTTTTTAATATTATCAAACTCAATATATGCCATACTACTCCTCCATATATAATATTACATATCATATTTTACTACAAATTTGTGAAAATAGTATGATTTTTAGCAATTAAATCTAATTTTATACAATTTTTTTACTTTAACATACCTATTTGCTAAATAACTAATCTTTATTATTCATATTAAACTTTATTCAATAGTTCAAATTTTATTTTAATTTATTGTTATAATTATAATTTTATGCTATATTAATTATATGGAGTGATATTATGAAGAAGAAAATACCTTTAATTCTATTGATTATAATAGTTATAGTATTTATTGCAATTTCTTGTATTCTAGGATATTTTACATATAGATATAGAAAATTGTATAAATCATATAAAGTACAAGAAGATGCAAAAATTCAAGCAGAGCAACAGCTTGAACAAGAAAACCTTGAGAAAGAAGCTACTGAAGCTGAAAGACAAAAATATTTAGAAGAAAATGTTTATGATAACAATATACCAATCGCATTATATTTACTAAAAGGCAATACACTTGTACGTGCTGACGAAACATATTGCGACTGGACAAGAGATAGTATTTTAGGTTTATTTTATTCACTTCCTTCAAATGATGAAAGTGTTCCATGCTCAAATTACGAATCATTATGGGAAAATTTATGGTCACAATATCAAACTGAAGGATATAAAGTAGGATACAATTTAAAACTACATTTAGATACAGGTGAAGAAATTAATAGAACATTACTAGATCCTATATATGTAAATGACGATATTTTCTCACATATCCAATTATATTTATATGATGATGTAACATATATGCCAGGCAGACCATATTATCATATGACACCTGAAGAAATGACAGATGAAACTATGCTTACATCAATAAAATTAGTTGGATATAAAGAAACAAAAGGTGTTAATGGACCTATTGAAGTTACCGTTTTCACATACAACGGCAAAGAAGATTTTGACGAGCAAACAGGCGAATATATTGGAAACAGTAAATTTACAATAAAGCTTTATAGAGAGCAAGTATAAAAGGTAAGGAACAATTCCTTACCTTTTTATATACTATTATTTAATTCTTCCCATATTGTCATTTTTTCTTCAAGTTCATTTTCAATTTTATCTACATCTTCTTGAAGCTTTGCTAATTTTTCATAACTTGTGCAATTTTCTTCTTTTTGCATTTCCTCTTGTAATTCTTTTAACTTAGCTTCATTTTGGGCTATTTCTCTTTCAATTCTTTCTATCTTATTTTTTATTCTATTTTTTTCTTTATTTTCTATATACCTACTATTATCCTTCTTTGTGCTATTAGTACTTTCTATATTGTTATTTTCCTCTTTATCCAGACTTTCAATATATTCCTTATATGTTCCATTAAAATATTTTACTTCATCATCTTTAAATATAAGCAGAGCATCTGCAATTTTATTTACAAAATACCTATCATGTGATACCACAAGTACAGTTCCATCATATGCTTTTATTAGTTCTTCCAAACTTTCTTTTCCTACAATATCCATATGATTAGTTGGCTCATCTAATAATAGTAAATTAGGACCATTTTTAAGTATTTTACATAGAGCAAGTCTTACTTTTTCGCCACCTGAAAGTAAAGCTATTTGTTTTTCTACATCTTCTTTATAAAACATAAATGCTGCAAGTGAGCTTCTAGTTTCTGTTATACTTAATTTAGGAAAAGAATCTGTAAATTCTTCAAGTACAGTTTTTTCTTTATCCACAAACTCCATTTCTTGGTCAAAGTATGCCTCCTCTACATGGTAGCCATACTCAAATTTACCATCTAATGGTGCTATTTTACCTATTAAAGTTTTTAATAGTGTAGATTTTCCTTTTCCATTAGCTCCAATAATTGCTAATTTTTCTCCTTTATATAATTCAAAAGACAATTGTGCAAGTTTTTTGCTATATCCAATTTTTAGATTATCTACTTTTAATACTAATTTTCCACTTTCTCTAGCTATTTTAAAATTAGTATGAAAAGACCTCATATCATATTTATTTGGCTCGGAGATTATATCCATCTGTTCTATTTTCTTTAGCTTAGAAAGAGCCATTTTAGCTTTAGTTGGTTTATATCTAAATCTATCTGCTATACTTTTTAGTCTTTTAATTTCTTTTTGTTGATATTCATAATCTTTAAGTTGTTTTTCATAGTTTGCTTTTTTCTGCATTTCAAAAGCTGTATAATTTCCAGAATATTCATTTATTGCTGCGTATTCTATCTCATATACCTTATTTACTATTTTATCTAAAAACATTCTATCATGGGACACTATAACTATTGCCTTAGGATAATTTTTTAAGTAAGTCTCAAGCCATTCTATTGTTGTAATATCTAAGTGATTTGTAGGCTCATCTAAAAGCAATATATCTGGCTTACTTAGTATTAATTTTATTAATGCAATTTTTGTCTTTTGCCCACCAGAAAACTCATGTATATTTTTATCCATATCTTCTTTAGAAAAGCCAAATTTAGCTATTGCAGTTTCATATTCTTTTTTATATGTATACCCATCCATAAGTTCGTACTTTTCAAGGCATAGTGAATATTCTTTTATATTTCTTTCATTTGAATCTACATTTAATTTTTCTTGTAATGCATTCATTCTTTTTTCAAGTTCTAATATAGGTGCATAAACCTTTAAAATTTCTTCTTTTAAAGTTGCATTGGAATCTTCAAATTGTATCTGCTCAAGATATCCAATATTATTTACTCCTTGTTTATATACTGAAAACTTTCCTTCACCAATTCCTTGTTCTAGCATGCTATTATCTATTAATGCTTTTAAAAGTGTAGATTTACCACAACCATTTCTACCTACAATAGCAATTTTCTCTCTATCTTTTATTTCAAAATTTATTTCTTCTAAAATAGTATCTGCTCCATATGACACAGAGCCATTTATTATTTTATAGTTCATTTATTACTCCTAAATACAAATTTATACATCATATTATACCACAAAAAGCTATATTTTCCACAAAAAAGAGTATATAATGCTTATCTCATTATATACTCTTATAATTTTAGCTTGGATTATAATACATTTCTTCTCTTTCATAATCTATTAGTAAGTTTTTATCTGTTCCAACATAGTTACCATCTTCATCGAAATACCACTTTACAGTATTATCACTTGCACTAATACCTGGTATATCTTCTACAAGATATCCATTAAATCTTGTTCCATATGTAGATGAAAGTTTTCCAAAATAATAATTCTTATATTTATCTTTATCAAATTTAGTAATATTGTATGCAAAAGTTATTTCTATATATGGTTTTAAATATTTTTGTAATTCATAATCCTTAGAATATGAATATTCATATTTATATCCATATAATTCACCTTGCAATACATATCCATGGCTTTTATCTTGTTGAGCAGTTAATTTTGCATCATTTATAACGTTATTTACATTAGTTTTACTAATATCAATGGCCTTTAATATATTGTTATCATCATCTGCATAATATGTAATTGCTATGTCAGCAAAAAGATTATCTGTTAAATCTTCACACACAATATTTTTATCATTTTTCTTATAATTATAATTTACAGGCTTGTATGTTGCCCTTATATTTTCTTGCATTGTATTTGTTGTTTCATAAATACTCTTTCCACTTCCACTATACTTTTTAAATATTGTAAAATATTGATAGTATTCATATATATTTATTGTTGGGCATACTGTTCCATTTTCTAATGCAGTTGGAAAATCATTATATATTGTTATCCCAAAAGGTGAAATACCAAAGTCTATATTCCCTTTAATACTATCATATGCGTTACAAGCTTTTAGTATAAAATCATCATTTTGTGAAAAATCTCTATTATCCATATTAGATAATTCAGTCTGCTTTCTTTGTAATTCTTTATTATATGTTTGCCCATTTTCTCTTTTCCATTCTTCTAAATCATTACTTACACTTCTCCATGCATTTGTTCTTCCAAGAGAATTAGCAAATATTAATTTAATTGGTGCTGACTTTACAAACAAATCTTCAAATTGTATTTTATTTCCTGTATTTAAATCATAATTTAATCCATTATATCCACCAAGATAATAATTTAATCCATCCCATCTACCATGTCTTTGTATTCTTACAGACAAAATATTTGAAAATGAAGCGTTAATATATGCATCAGCTAAGACACCTTCACTGTTTATTACATCAATTAATTTATTTCTTATTTCTTCATTTATTTTATTCTCTATTTCTTTATTTTTAAGTCCACTTATTTTAGGATATGAATAGGCATCCTTTTTTTCTTCATAAGACGCATCACTGGGTATAATTTTTCCATCCTTTTCATAAATAGTCTCCTCATTAAGCTCATTAAGGAAATATGTTGTGCTTTCATCTGCTACATATATAGCATCTGGATCTTCTATTTTATCTTCTGTTTCAAACACATCTTCACTTTTAAGTTTAGGATATTTTTTATTTATATCTCTTATTTTTAGTACTACTAATCCTACAGTTATTACTATACAAGCAACTATAATACATACTAATGCAACTATCTGCTTATTTATTTTTTTCTTAGATTTTTTCTCTTTTTTATCTTTTACTTTATTATCTACTACTTCTTTTTTATCTTCTAAAATTTCTTCTTTTATATTTTCTGATATATTCTCTTTTATCTCATTTAAGTCTTGACTTTCCTCTTTTATAACACTTTTATCTTCTTCCATAATATATCACCTTAAATTACAGGAACATATCCTGCGTTTTGTG
>CANQVI010000053.1 GCA_947627255.1 uncultured Clostridia bacterium
GGTCTGGTAATCGAAGTAGAACTTCTCCAACTCTTCGCTGCTGTACATCTTTGCTCTTTTTTGACACAAAGATATCTCGCTTCCTCAATATGCCCTTTTTTGACCACTAACCAAAGATATCTCGCTTCCTCTCTATGCCCTTTTTTGACCACTAACAATCCGCCTGCTTGGGGGGGGCGGTTGTCGGAGTGTCGTTCACACCGTCGGGAGGTGTCGTGTCAAGCGTGTTTGCCATGTTCGCTCCCGTACCGGTTCTATGTGTGGGGATCGCCGCCTTCTTTCGTTCCGGCGTCCAATACGCCCAGACGTCCTAAGGCGATTTGTCGAGGGTTTGACGTTGAAAGGTGAGAAAGTCGTTGTAGAGTGATGTTGTGACCATCGTAATCCTCCTTTGCGTGGATTTTACATTTTATGCACTACTCTTCGTTGTGTTATACCGTGGGCGAGAGATTTTATTTTACGAAAAAAATTTTTGAGACGGCTCAAAATTTTTCTTGACTTTTGCAGGATTTGTGATATAGTGGGCGATAGCGAGGCACCAAAGAACATTTGTTCAAAGCTCAACCACCTTGTAGCTCGTGATAGTTTAAGTAATAGCATACAAGTCGAATATATTCTCAGATCATCTCCCATGTCAAAACCGTGTCTTCGGATAAATCTTGATTAACCTTCCTTCCGACAACAATCTCCGTAAATTTTGGACTAATACCGAACCCGGGTCTTTTTGCCATAATATCATTAACTTGAATCGTTTCTCCTGCTTTCATATCTCTTGTCAAAACCAACGAACGGCGAGCCTCTCTGCGTGGTACGACTTCGCAGTCAAGTACCGTTTTTTTAGCGTTCCCCAAAACAGTATCAATCCATTTGAAATTCGCAATAGCTTTCTTGAAGTCATCAAGATCTCCTGCGTGATAGTGATCATTGCCGGGCAAGGTTTTATCTAATGTAAAATGTTTTTCAATCACTTCCGCGCCGAGCATATACGCCGCTGCAAGCGTCATCATTGTATCATCCGGCGCAACATGGTCGCTGAATCCAACTCTCACATCCGGATAAATTCTTTTTAATGCCTGAATCACTCGCAGGTTTGCATCTTCCGGCTTGGTAGGATATGACAAAACGCAATGGAACAGTACGATATCTTTACACCCTGACTCTTTTAAGGCTCTCACTGCTTCATCCACTTCTGAAATATAGGAGGCACCAACCGACATATACACCGGTTTTCCTTTTGAACCGATATGACGGATAAAGGGAAGATTAGAAAGATCGGATGAAGATATTTTATAAAAATCAACCATATTCTCTAAATAATCCGCTGATGCATAGTCAAACGGCGTAGAAGTGAAGTCCATTCCTTTGGAATGTGTGTAATCACAAAGGTCTTTATACTCAGCTTCACCAAAACTGTCATGTTTTAAGAACAGCTCATACTGCGTTTTCGTCGGTTCTTTCGTTGTATCCCAATATGCCGGAGAATTTTTTGAAACGATAGTACCTGCTTTGTAAGATTGAAACTTTGCACAATCAATACCTGCCTCCGCAGCTTTGTCAATGTACAGCTTTGCGGCTTCTAATGGCGTAACTCCAAGCACCCTTGCGGTATCGTAAAAATTAACTCCCATTTCTGCAATCAGGTACGGCTTATTCATATTATCTCTCCCTTTCTTTGTTCTTTTTATAGACTATTGATCAATCCCATAACTCTCTTTCTTCCACCGCGAAGATTATGCGAGAGAAGCATGGCTTGAAAATGCTGCCTACTTTTTGGTGATAACTTTAAGTACATATCCAAATTGCTCTTGATGATTTCATCATCCGGATTCAATCCAATATATGTGAATCCATTTTCATTACAGACAAACCCGTGTTTTTCTTCTCGTTTGTTCTGCGCTATTGCAATAGAAGGAATACCGAGCATTGCTAATTCATAGCCTGTCCTTCCTCTGGACGTAATTCCAATATCACATTGCGTCATAATCTCAGGCATATTAGATATGTCGAACAGGACATTTATATTGTCAAATCGATTGTAGGAAAGGAGCTCGTCAACATTGTGTTTTGCTCTGCCCAGCACGACAGTAAACTGATATTCGCTGTATTCGGGCTGTGATATAATTCTAAGCAGTCGGTCAGAATAATTTTGTGGGTCTGCTCCGCCAAAGGAGATAAAGACATTTTCTACCTTTTCTCTAATTTGAATAGGTTCATAAAACATAAACGTTTTGCCCGATATATAATACTGTTCACCAGACCTCACTTGCGGAAGATCAATATTTTGGTACAAGGCATTGAATACCAAATCAGCCTTAATGATTCCTTCGCCGTCATCCTCAAAATTTATTATCTTCGCATTCGGAAGGACAGAGCGTAGTCCAATCATATAGTCAATAGAGGTTGTCAGAATATCGTTGACAAAAATCGAATACTGCTCTTTTTTACATATATCAAAAAGTTCGGCAATTCCATTTACCGGCTGCAAATTATGTGTTGTTTTCCCGAACACCTTTACATCCGTTTGATTTATATCGTAAAAAATATCCGGTTTAACATAAAATTCATCTGCAAGTTCAAGAGCACGATATACATGACCAATTCCGCGCTTGTTGTTTCCATTCACATAGATAGCTACTTTTTGCTTGTTGAAGGCTGCTGCTGCGCTGCGGAGATCGTCAAATGTGTCAATATCCTGCGATTCATCCTCCGGCACCTCATAAACGTCAATTTTAGTCCCAATCCTCGTTTTTTCTGTTACCACATTGGCTTTGGAAATGACGAAAGCGCCGGTTTCCATGTAACAAGGGGGAAGAAATTGTCGATTTAGCCGCTGAGCGTAATTGGGTACTTTCTTTCCGTCCTTAACACTCCACGACAGATGAGGTGCATTGATTGCCGAAATCACCGTGTCTAAATCGTTTGTGACTGCATATTCAATCGCTTTGTCAAGCGTCTCCACTTTCAATGTGGGAGACGTCGGTTGAAGTGTCACAATGTAATCCCAGTGCCGATCCACAGGAATAGCATCAAATACAACAGAATCTAAGGTAACATCGTCCGCACATAAAGCAGGATCACGCCATTTCACAGTCGCGCCCATCTGAGACGCAATAATTCCAACTTCTTTTGAGTCCGTTGTCACAACTACATCTGTGATCAGTTGCGATACAAGCGCATTATGTATTGCATAATACGCGAGCGGATGCTCTCCAACTATACGGATGTTCTTATTCGGTATTCCTTTCGAGCCAGCTCGAGCAGGAATTATTGCTACGATGCTTTTATTCATTTTAATTTCCTTTCGCTTGACAAATTAATCCATGTTAATACAATTCAACTGTGTTGCATATGTATCCATTTTGCTTCTTTTGAACAGGGTATATCCCTGGACTCTGCATATGCAGACCGAGGAAATTTAAACAAATACAATAAACCTGTTTTCGCCATAAACCATGTTGCTTTTTCATATATTTTATATCTAATAATTTCTTTTACTGAAGGATTAGCAATATTATAGTTTAATTCACCTTCCTCAACCTTCTCCGCTAAATCACTCAATGTTTTCGCCACGCGCTCACATGATTTTCCGTCCACAGAACCTATGTATTTTTGATAATTTTTTTCCTTGACTTGTTTTGACAAAATTTCAGTAAAGGAAAGACTGGAATCAAGAATGTTTTTTAATGACCTAATGTGATGATAAAAGTCAAGACCTTGCATCTTTTGTTCTTCAGGTTCGTCTACAGCATCACAAGTCAAACATACTTTACCACACATATCAGCTTCAAACGCTGATGTGCTTCCACACGTAACAAAGATATCACAAATATTTATCCAATCGTAAATCGACAATTCGCTGATTATATGCACGCAATCTGGAATACCATCGGGCGGAATTGTGCCGGGGTGTGGTCTATATACTATCTGATATTTGCTCCAAAACGACTCATCTAAAGACTGCAAGTCTTTAACAAAATTCTTTATACTCTCTGTTTCATATTCACGCCGAAGCTTTATATTCTCCCTTGTAATTCCCCTTTTAGCAAGCGAAGCCGCATATGTATCATCAATGCGCTGAATATAATACCCTCTATTCTCAGCAAATAATATAATCTTTTTCCTGTAATCTAATTGATACTTATTTATTATATGTTCCTTGTTGCCTTCACCAAAATCCGTAAAATCCGTTCTCATATTACCTGTTATAAAAATTTTGTTTGGTGTAACTCCTCCTCCAATAAGAAGGTCGTAAAAATTCGTTCCCCACGCAATATGAAAGCATCCATTTGCAGTGTAAGGAGTACGCGGCAGAAATACAGCTTCACTTGCCTTACTACCTATTTGCTCTTGATGCAAATTTACAATCTTTACAGATGAATTTACTGAAATAAATGGATGCAATACTTTTTCATGTTCCTCGTCTACAAACCAGGGAACAGCTATAACATCAACTTTTTTACGCTTGGCATATTTCAATGCTTTATTGGTTTCATAGATAATAGAAAAGCACTCTGCCTCGTCACCATTTCGTTCCAATATATTTTTTACTTTGCACAAAGCATTCCACTCGCGTACTAAGTGTTCGTAAAACAAAATATATCTTTTCATTTAGTTTGTCTCCTTGAAATAGTAAGATTTATTAACTTAGCCATATAGAACCGTATGTCTTTAAAATATATGATTATAAGCAATATCCCGCAGAGCAAGGAACTTAAAACTTCCGCTTTTTGCATTGTGACTAAATATCCAACTAACATGATCAAGCAACAAGATAATGTAAACTTAATTTTCGAATATTCAATGCCAATAAGTTTATTGCTTTCAGCCAGTCTAATAATTGCAATTACCATATATGCAACAGCCGTTGCTACACAAGCACCCATTATACCTAACGGTTTGATAAGCAAAAAATTAAGAACAACATTGACAACAGCCCCACACAAAGATGTATACATAATATGTTTGCTCAACTTAAATGCAGAGTATATAGGTGAACAGAAATTTGAATATGCCAAGAAGACAGTACCTATCAGCAAAACCGGAACATATCTTATAGATTCAGAGAAAGCATCTCCCAAAATAAATAATATCATATTATTATTCAGCATTAGAATAATCACAGTTGCCGCCATAACAGCTATATGATTAAGCATAAATACATTTTTATAAAATTTTGAATCTCGTTCCGTTTGATAATCCTGAATCAGCGAAATAGTGATAGCAGCGGAATAAATGTACCCCCTGTATCACTTTCAAATGTACCGCCCGTATCACTTTCAAATGTACCACCTG
>CANQVI010000054.1 GCA_947627255.1 uncultured Clostridia bacterium
GCCCATTCTTCTATTAATTTATCTGCTCTATGTCTTGTTTTACATTCTTTACAATCTATTAATGGATCTGAAAATCCACCAACGTGTCCTGATGCTACCCATGTTTGTGGGTTCATAAGTATTGCTGCATCAAGTCCAACATTATATTTAGACTCTTGAATAAATTTCTTTCTCCAAGCTGCTTTAACATTATTTTTTAATTCTGACCCCAATGGACCATAGTCCCAAGTATTTGCAAGTCCACCATATATTTCTGAACCTGGATAAATATATCCTCTATTTTTGCATAAATTTACTAATTTCTCCATTGAATCTACCATATTTTCTCCTCCTGTAATATTATTAAATTTCTATATCTAATACTTTAGTACTTCCAGAAATTATATTATCTGTATCAGTATTAAATATTATATGGAATTTTGAGTCTTTTATATAAAAATTCTCAAGTCCTGTTATTTCATATTTATAATCTGATTCACTTATTAATTTATTTGATACAACATAATCTTTTACTGTTGTCTTTAATTTATCTTTATATTCTTTTCCAAGTAAATCTAATAACACATCACTTTGTGCAAGTACATTTTTTGAAGATAAGTCTACATTGTATGTTGTAACCTTCTCAGAAGTGATTTTTTGAGAATCAGTATCAACCACTTGTTGATTTACAACTATAGACACAACTTTTTTTACTCCAACAATGTTTTCGTAATATGTATAAGTAACATTAAAAGAATAATTACTATCTGTATTATTCATTTGTTCTTTTAATGTATTAAATCTATTGACATACTCATTTTGAATTTTAACATTAAGGTCAGCTATTTCTTTTCCATCAACATATAATGTTGGTAAATGTATATCACTTACACAATTTTTCTTACTTTGATCTTTAGAACTAACTTCTTTTACCTCGTAATTTAAATTCATAGCTTGTTCTAGTTTTTCAGCATCAGTCATTTCAACATTTTCAAGTCCGTCACTAGTATTAGCAACAGCATTTACTGCTAAACCTAACATTCTAGGATTGTCCTCATTTTTTATAGCATAAGCAACAAAACAGCCACCAAACACTAAAAACAGCATTACACATATAGCCGGCCATTTTGTAGTTTTTCTTCTTTCTGTATATCTAATAGTTTCCATTCATAATCACCCTCGCGTACATTTTACTACAAAATTCTAATCATTTCAACAAATTTTGCCATTTTATTTTATCTTTACTATTGAAGTAATATTTATATCTATTCCAAATAAATTTATTCCTGTCATATTATCTACAGAAGTTATTATTGTTTTCTTTACTTTATCACTTAAATTTGGAATATTATATCCAAATACAATTTGAAGATCAATTTCAATTCTCATACCATCAATATATTTTTCTGTAAATACTTTTTGTACTTTTGCTATTCCATCAATTTGTTCAACTACATATGTTATTATTTCTTTTATTACATTATCTGATATTCTAAATTTTCCAAGATAACTATATGTAGGCCTTATTATTGTTTTTTCTGAAGATTCTGCTTCATATAAATTACTGCTTTCTCTTCTATATATATCAAACATTCTTAATGGATCCATAAAATATCCTGAAAATTGTTTTTTTATTTCAAATGTAGGAACAGGTACAACATGTTTTCCTTCTTCAAATCTAGACTTTCTAGCTTCTTCTATTTTTTCTGGAGAAGCTACATCTTCTATGTATATAGTTTTTGTTATTGGTCCAAGTTTTAAATTATCTGCAATTTTTTGTACCATTTCATCTGATGTTCCAAGAATCAAGATTTTTTCTATTTTCTCTTTTTTAATAGCATTAATCATTTCTTTTTTTCTATCATCAAATAAGAAAATAGCCGCTTTAACTGAAGCAATTTTACTTGCTTCAGTTTTGGCAGATTTTCCAGCAATAACTTTAGTTTCTTTAATTAATATAGCATCATCGATTATATATTTAATATCTAAAGATTTTGCTACTTTAAGTGCATTATAGCTTTTTCCTGTTCCTGTTTTTCCAACAAATGCATATACTTGCATCTAAACACCTCTATACTTTCATTGCATCCTTTGCAGAAAGACTGAATTTTCCTTCTTCTTTATTAATTTCTACTACTTTTACTAAAATTTCATCTCCTACTGCTAATACATCTTCAACTTTATTTACTCTTTCTTTTGAAATTTTAGAAATATGTAATAGTCCTTCTTTTCCTGGTAATATTTCTACTAAAGCACCAAATTGTAAAATTTTAGTTACTTTTCCCATATAAACTTCATTTAATTCTACATCTTTAGTTAATGATTCTATTATTGTAATTGCTTTATCTAGCATTTCTTGATCTACACCAGCAACATATACTGTTCCATCATCTTCTATATCTATTTTTACTTTTGTTTCTTCAATAATTTTATTTATAGTTTTTCCACCAGAGCCTATAACATCTCTAATTCTATCTGGATTTATTTTAATTATTTCAATCTTTGGTGCATATTTTGATACATTTGGACGTGGTTTATCTATTGCTTTTAGCATTACTTCATCTAGTATATAATTTCTTGCTTTATGAGTTCTTGCAAATGCTTCCTCTATTATTTCATATGATAAGCCATCTATTTTTATATCTACTTGTATAGCTGTTATTCCATTTTTTGTACCAGCTACTTTAAAGTCCATGTCTCCAAAGAAATCTTCTATTCCTTGAATATCTGTTACCATTATATAATCATCAGTATTTCCATCTTTTGTAAATAATCCTGTAGAAATACCCGCAACTGGTGCTTTAATTGGTACACCAGCATCCATAAGTGCAAGTGTTGATCCACAAACACTACCTTGTGATGTAGAGCCATTAGAGCTTAAAACTTCTGATACTACTCTAATTGTATATGGAAATTCTTCTTGTGAAGGTATAACTGGCTCTAATGCACGTTCTGCAAGTGCTCCATGTCCTATTTCTCTTCTTCCAGGTCCACGTGAAGCTCTAGCTTCTCCAACGCTATATGGTGGCATATTGTAATGATGCATATATCTTTTTTGCTCTTCTTCATCAAGTCCATCTAATTCTTGAACATCTGATGCACTTCCAAGTGTTACCATAGATAATACTTGAGTAAGTCCTCTTGAGAATAAAGCACTTCCATGTACTCTTTCAAAAAGTCCAACTTCTGCACTTAATGGTCTTATTTCATCATCTGCTCTACCATCAACACGTTTTCCTTCTTTTATTATTAAGTCTCTTACAGCTTTCTTTTCTGCTTTATATAGTGCTTCTGCAACCATTGATTTATTTTCTTCGTAAACATCTTCACCATATTTATTTTTGTATTCTTCTATTACAAAGTTATTTACTTCTTCTACATTATTATCTCTTGTGTCTTTGTCTTTAGTTTGTACTGCTTCTTTCATTTTGTCATAAGCAATATCTTTAATAAAGTCTGCTAAATCATCAGGTATAGCAAAAGATTTATACTCTGCTTTTTTCTTTCCAACTTCTGCTTTAATATTATATATAAATTCGCATAAGTTCTTTATTTCTGCATGTGCAACTTTAATTGCTTCAAGCATTTTATCGTCTGGAACTTCTTTTGCTCCAGCTTCTATCATACATATTTTTGTTGGTGTTGCTGATACTGTTAAATCAAGTGTAGATTTTTCCCTTTGCTCTAAATTTGGATTTAAAACAATTTCACCATCTACTATACCAACTTTTACTGTACCAACTAATGTATCAAATGGTATATCTGATATATTAAGAGCTATTGAAGCACCAACTGAAGCTGGTATTTCTGGTAATATATCTGGGTCAACTGCAAGTACTAATGCATCTATAGCTGTATCATTTCTATAATCTTTTGGGAATAATGGACGTAATGGTCTATCAATCACACGTGATACAAGTACTGCTTTTGTAGAAGGTTTACCTTCTCTTTTAATATATCCACCTGGTATTTTACCTACTGAATATAATCTTTCTTCATAGTCTACAGATAATGGTAAGAAATCTATTCCTTCTTTTGGTTCTTTTGACATATTAACATTAACCAAAACTGCTGTTTCTCCATATCTAACTAGACATGAGCCATTAGAAAGAGTTGCCATCTTTCCAACTTCTACTACAAGTTTTCTTCCTGCAAATGTAGTTTCAAATTTTTTAAACATTTCTATTCCTCCTAAAAAATTTAATTTTAGTAATAATAGTTTTGTAATAATAATTTCTAAGCATTATTTAATACTCACAAATTATTACTACATTTTTCCTATTATCACTAATATACAAATTATACTATAAATAATAACATTCTTCAAGTAGAAAAAACTAAAGATGCCTAATTTTCTAGAAAAAAAGTGAATATATAAAAATAGCTCCTATTTTTACTTAAATAGGAACTATTTTATTTATAGTTTTATTTAGAATTTTTTATTCCTTCTAATGCTCTAGCTAATTGATCAGGGCAAGATGTACCTCTAAAACCACAAGGTATGCCTTTTAATAGTTTTATAACTTCATCTATTTTTTTGCCCTCAACAAGTTTTGAAACGCCAAGAGTGTTACCTGGACAACCACCAACAATTTTTACTGATTTAATTGTCTCGTTATCATCATCAATATCTATAATCATTTGCTTTGAGCAAACTCCTTCAGGAGTATATGTATATTGCATATTATTACCTCCTATGCTTTTCCAGCACAACCTAAAACATTTTCTATTTTATGTTTTACCATATCTTTTACAGCAGTTCTTGCTTGACCTAAATATGTTCTTGGATCAAATACGTCAGGTTTATTTGTAAAACATTCTCTAATATTAGCTGTCATTGCTAAACGTATATCACTATCAATGTTTATCTTACATACTGCCATTGTTGCAGCTTTTCTTAGCATATCTTCTGGAACACCTTTAGCTCCTGGAATATTACCACCATATTTATTGCACATTTGAACAAATTCTTGTGGTACTGAAGAAGCTCCATGAAGTACAATAGGAAATCCTGGTAATCT
>CANQVI010000055.1 GCA_947627255.1 uncultured Clostridia bacterium
TTTTAAAATCATCATAATTACCATAATATGAATTAATATTACAATTTTCTATATTTAAAACTCTATCTGCTAATTTATTAATAAAGAACCTATCGTGAGAAACAAATAAAACTGTCCCTTTATATTGTGTAAGAGATTCTTCAAGTATCTCTCTAGTATCAATATCTATATGGTTAGTAGGCTCATCAAGAATTAAAAAATTAATATCTTTTTGAATTAGTTTCATAAGAATAATTCTAACTTTTTCTCCTCCTGATAGTTTTCCTATTCTTTTAAATACATTTTCTTGTCTAAACCCATATTGTGCCAACTTTCTTCTTGCTTCTGTTTGTGTAAAAGCATTATCTTGTAAGAAATATTCTAAAACTGTTTGATTATCATCATCAAAAATTATATTTTGTGGTATATATCCAATTTTTATTCCCGTTCCAAGTTTTATTATACCTTCATAGTCTTTATCTTCACCTAATATCATTTTTATTAAAGTAGATTTACCTGTTCCATTTTTTCCTAACAAAGCAACTTTTTGTCCATAAGTTAAAAGTAAATTTACATTTTTAAATAAAAGTTTATTATCAAATTTTTTACTTAATTTTTCAGTTTTTAATACTTCTTTTCCAGATCTGTCTTTAAAGCTAAAGCTTAAATCCATGCTTCTAGTATTAAGCTCAACTTTATCTAATACTTCCATTTTTTCTAAACGTTTTTCTATACTTTTAGCTCTTTTAAAAAACATTTCATTTTTAGCTAATTCACCAAATTTTCTAAGAGTAGCTATTGACTCTTTCATCTTTTCAATTTGCTTTTGTTGATTTTTATAATTTTCAAATTGAGCTAAAGTTCTTCTTTCATCTTCTTCTAAAAAATATGAATAATTTCCGTAATATACGTTTTCTTTGCCATTTTCTAGAAGAACTGTCTTGGTTACTACTTTATCTAAAAAATATCTATCATGTGAAACGATTACTACTGTACCTTTATATTTAGATATAAAATCTTCCAAAGATTCTAATGCATCTATATCTAAATGATTAGTAGGCTCATCAAGAAGCAATATATCTGGATTACAAAGTAACAATCTAGCAAGATTTACTCTTGTCTTTTCTCCACCACTTAAAATATTATAGTTTTGATTTAACATTTTATCGTCAATGTAAAACTTAGAGCAAATTTTACTAAACTTTTCATCAATATCATATCCACCAGCTAGTGAATATTTATCTTGCATTTTTCCATATTCATTAAATAATTTCTCTAATTTTTCAGGATCACTTTCTTCAGACATTTTATGTTCTAATATAGCTAATTTTTGTTCTATATTAAATATTTCTTCAAAACTTGCATATAAAAAATCCTTTACTGTTATATCATCTTTTTCATTTTGATATATTTGATTTAGTATGCCAACTTTTGCACCATTTCTAATACTAATTGTTCCACTATCTGCATTTTCTAGTTTAGCAATTATTTTTAATATTGTAGATTTTCCACTACCATTTTGTCCAATTAGAGCAACTCTTTCATTAGTCTTAACTTCTAGATTAAAGCCATTTAAAATATTTTTTATTCCATAATTTTTTGTTATATTATTTAATTCAATTTCTATCATTTTATATCTCCTTATTATTTAAAATATTAGATAATTAACGAGATATAATTGCCAATTAACTATTACAACACTGGCAGTTTATCTCGTTGCAATAGTTTTACAGCCATATGCTCTTATCTTTAACCTACTATTTAATATTTGTTTATTATCCATTTTTCTCCTCCATTTTTTCTAATAAATATGTAAATATTATACCAAATTTTCAGCTATTTTGCAATATATTACGTTTTTTGAAAATTATAACAATTTAGTATTGTAAATTTTTAATAAAATATTATATAATTTTTGTATAAATGGAGGTTATATATGAAAGTTTTTAAATCTAAAATAACTTTAATTGTTATAACTATTTTGTGTATATTCTTACTATTTATTGGGGCAAACTTTCTATCTAATATAATATACAAAAATAGACCTATGGCTGTAAAAAGTAAAGGCAAACTTGAATCTCTATATGAAGGACATGAAAATTCATTTTTATATGATGCATTATTTATATTGAGTTTTCCATATAACATATTAAGTTCTAGTAGCTTTTCTCTTCCTTCAGAGTCTGTTTGGTATAATACAAGTTACCCTCAAGGTACAATGGGTATTGATAGTTTATCTGGTAGTACTGGTAGTAGTTATAATAGTCATAGTAATTCTACTCCTTCTGATGGAAGTAATTTAGAGTTTTCAACTACTAATGTTCAAGTTGAAAATGTTGATGAGGCAGATATAATAAAAACTGACGGAAACTATATTTATTCCCTTTCAGAAAGTAATGTAATAATTACAGATGTAACAGATAAAGAAAATCCAAAAGAAGTTAATAAGATTGAGAATTCAACTTCTTCTGTACCTGTAGATTTACTACTATACAATAACATGTTAGTTGTAATAATGGAAGATGCTACTAAATCTAGTTATAACAGAACAGTGTCAGTTACTGTATATGATATTAGTAATAAAGAAAATATCAATCAAGTAAAAAATATTGAGCTAAATCAAAGATATTATTCTTCTAGATTAATTGATGGTCATTTATATTTAATTGCAAATGGCTCTCTAAAAGAAGACAGTGATGACAATATTGAAACATTTTACAAAGAAAATTATGAGATTAAAGCAATAAATTTAAAAAATATGTATTACTTCAAAGACAGACCAAGTATCTATGAAACCGAAATTGTTCATATGGACTTAAATGTTATAGACAATGATATAGAAGTTCAATCATTCTTATCTGATGTTGATAGTATTTATGTATCTGAGAAAAATATTTATATGGCAGACGGATATTATAGCTCTACTGCTTTATCTCAAACTTTATCTACTCTACTAAGTTTAAAAGGTGTATGGGGCTTTTTAGATGAAGATTTATATGATTACTCATATAAAACTAGCATAATAAAACTTGGTATACAAGATGATTATAGTGTAAAATTTGTAGCTAAAAATGATATTGAAGGAGAAACTATAGATCAATTCTCTTTTGATGAGTACAATAATAATCTTAGAGTAGCAATACAAAATTCAGATGATGGTTCAAAAATAGTTGTATTCAACGAAAAAATGAAACTAATTGGTGAAACTGGTTATGTAGGTAAAAATGAAGATATGTATTCTTCAAGATTTATTGGTGACAGAGCATATTTAGTAACTTATATGAATACTGACCCACTATTTACTTTCGATTTATCTAATCCTAAAAAGCCAAAAATATTAGGTGAATTAAAAATACCTGGATATAGTACATATTTACATCCATATGATGAAAATCATTTAATTGGTATTGGTATTAATACAGAAGAAAGAGTTTCTAGAAATAGCTATGGACAAGTTATTGGAACTAATGTATATGTAACAGGAATGAAAATGGCACTATTTGACGTTAGCAATTTAAAAAATCCTACTTTAGTTTCTGAGGTAGCTATTGGAGATTCACGTACAAAATCTGCTATATTAGATAATCATAAAGCGCTATTATTCTCAAAAGAAAAACAACTTATTGCTATTCCTGTAACTTCTTATCCAAAAGATTTAGAAGATGAACAAATATCTGGAGATGAAACTGTGGATAAAGTAATTAAAGCATACAAAACTAGCAGTGATTATATTTCTGAAGGATATTTAGTTTATAATATAAATCTTGAAGATGGTATAACACAAAAAGGAACTATAACTCATAATAGCGATTCAAAATATAGTTATAGAAATAGTCAAATGCTAAGAGGTTTATATATAAATGATTACTTATATACTGTATCTCAACATATGGTAAAAGTTAATAAACTTGATACATTAGAAAATGTAAACGAGTTGGCAATATAAGGAGGTAAAATTTATGAAAAAATATATAATATCAGGTATACTTATTGTGCTTGGATTTGCTTTTTCAATATTATTTAGAAGTCTATTACCTCTTTTATTTGCAATATTAGCGGTAATACTAATATTATTAAGATTTTTATTAGTAAAGAGTGTAATACCTGGAATTAAAATTTCTGATTATAAAACAGAGATAATATGGTTGATTTTAGGAATATTTAGTATACTTACATCTACTTTGTGGTACTTATCATTACTATTTGGTATAACATCTTTGATATGCTCTATAAAAAGTATCAAAGAAACAGGTTCCACTATTGCTAAAGTAGCAACAAGTTTTTCAATTATTGGTATTGTAACTTGTGTATTTATTTACGTATCTGCATTTATGATACTTATAGTTAACGGATAGGAGGAAGAAAATGAACAAATTATTAAAGAAAAGAAATCCATATGGAGTTATTTCATTAACACTAGGTATTATATCTATAATTTCAGCAATCTTCTGGTTCATTTCATTTCCAACATCAATTTTAGCAATAATATTTGGAATTAAAGGAAAAAGAATGTATGATAGTAACACTTCACTTGCAGGAATGATTACAGGAATTGTTGGTGTATCTATAGCTTCAATAATACTATTATTTCTAGCATTAATTTTTGTAATTAACCTAGTATATTAAAAATAAAAGAATGGACTATAATAATATAGTCCATTTTTTTGGTGCACCAGAAGGGATTCGAACCCCCAACCGTTCGGTTCGTAGCCGAA
>CANQVI010000056.1 GCA_947627255.1 uncultured Clostridia bacterium
GTTCCCTTAATCATTTTTCCGGTGTGTATATTCACCGGATTTGCTTGCTATTCTCAAAAAAACGTATTCTCACGGGGTCTCCCGTAAAATACCCTCCTACTTTACAACGGACATTTTTGGGGCGAAACGCAGGTATGCCACGAAAAAAAGGCGCTCAAATGAACGCCTTTCTCCGCTTTGGTTACTGTCAGTATTCAAACTCTCGAAGGATTTCAAGAAGCTCAGGATTGAGATATTTCTCCGCTGACTGTCTGATGGTTTCTGGAATCCCGTAATATGCCTCGGCTATACCGCCTGTGATTGCCGCCAGAGTATCACTGTCTCCTCCGATGGAGATTGCGTTTCGGATTGCATCTTCAAAGCTCGTGGATTCCAAAAATGCCTCGATTGCCTGTGGTACGGTTTGCTGACAGGTTTCGTTGAAACGGTAAGTGTTCCTGATGCCGTCAAGGGTGAAATCCAGCGGGTAGTAACTTTCTTGAATTACTCGGCGGATCTCATCTATGGTTTCGCCGCTTCGTGCAAGGAAAATTGCCGTTGTTGTTGCCTCAGCACCTTTGATGCCTGCTGGATGATTGTGGGTGACTTCCGTGACGGACTTTGAAAGTTGTTTTGCCTCGTCCAAACTTTTTGCAATAAAACCGCAAGCACTGACCCTCATAGCAGCTCCGTTTCCGAAGCTATTGTATGGGCGGGGATTGTCCGAAAACATCCATTCGATAAAGCATCCGCCATATCCGCAGGAGGGATAATGCTGACCAATCTTGCGCATCCAGTAAACTGCTTTTTCTCCAAGACTGCTATAATCGCCCTTGCAAGAAATGAGAGCTTTTGCGATTGCCAGCGTCATAATGGAGTCGTCAGTTGGCTCACACGCCGGGGTAAACAATTCAAAATCTTTGCTCCTGTGGTTGTTCCATTCAAAACGAGACCCAACAATGTCTCCGATGATTGCTCCGATCATAATTGCACCGTCCTTTCCGTCAGGAGATTTCCCAAACAAAGGTTGCCGTGTCACTCGCATTTATATCGTCCGGCTCGATCTCCGGCATACATTTTTCACTTGCCGCCATCATGGGCATACACTCGTCCAAGTCATACCGTGTTTGCGAAACGACATTTATCTCGCCCCAATTATAGTCGATTGTCAGTAGAGAGCCAAGCGTTTCCCCGGAGGCAGAACACAAAATCTCTGCTTTTCTCTTAGCATTTTCTGTTGCGCTTCGCAAGAGTGCTTCGTTTATCTCGGCGGGGTTCTTAACCGTGAAATCTATCCTCATTTCAGGGTTGGCCTCACGAGCTGCGATTGCTGTGAGCGTCCGGGACAGACGAGTATTCTCAAAGTCAAAAGAGAGAGTGAGCCGGTATGAGCAGACATACCCAACGAATACACTTCTGTAATTTCCGTTGCGGTCTTTCTTGCTTTCATAATCCGTCCTGACATTGAAGTTTGTGGTTTTCAGGTCAGTCTTATCATAACCTACGGTCTGGATCGCCGTTTGCAGAGTTTCGATTTTGTGTGCGGCTTCCTGCATGGCTTTTTCATAATCCTCGTTTCTGGCTTCGACACTAAGCGAAAGAATTACAAAGTCGGGCTTGACCGTCGCTGTGCCGACACCCTTCACTGTGATTGTTCTTGTCATTACTGTTTTCCGTCCTCTCTTTCATGGTAGTCCTCATCAATACGCTTTTTCCAGTCGCCTGTGATGGGACGTGACGCCCGCACTCTACAAATCGTTTCGCTCAGGACTTCATAGTTGAGCTGTGTCCCTCGGCTGTCATTATGGAAGTTTACGGCGCGGTCTTCTGAGATGCCAAAGCCCCTTGCGGTCTCCACGGCGTCAATGTTCGCACCAAGGAAAAGAAATTCCCAGCCGTACTTTGACTTTTGCCTCTCAATCATTTGCTTGACCCGATCACTGGAATAGTGGCGGCTTGCGTTCTCCATTCCGTCCGTAGTGATAACGAATAGGGTATGCTCCGGCACATCCTCATTCCTTGCATACTTGTGGACGTTTCCGATATGATGGATTGCTCCGCCGATTGCATCCAGCAGGGCAGTACAACCGCGCACGGAGTAGTCCTTTTCGGTCAGGGGATTGATTGCCTGAACGTCCACGCGGTCATGCAGGACTTCGCTGAAATTATCAAAGAGAACGGTGGAGATCAGCGCATCCCCGTCCGCTTGCTTCTGTTTCTCTATCATGGAATTAAAGCCGCCGATAGTGTCGGCCTCAAGCCCGTGCATAGAGCCGCTACGGTCAAGGATAAAAACGATCTCAGTCAAATTCTTTCTCATGTTCATTACCTCCATCAAAAAATGTAGCTGTCTGGTTTCACCTTACAGCTACATTTTAGGACAAACGATATTCGGTTTGGTCGCATAGCAAGCGACAATTATTTTTGGGGATGGATTGTTGCAACAATGCCTTTATGGTCGGAAAGATTTTTCTCTATGTTCCATTCTTCAAGGCTCACCGACATACTATTGACAAACTTATCGGAGACAGCAATATGGTCAATACATTCCGGGGCATCTTGTGTGAGCAGACGTATATGGTTTTCTGAAAATGACTGAGTGAGCGTGTTCCTCCCAAAGTTTGTGAAATAGTAGTTGTCCGAAAAACTGATGTTGTAATCGCCAGCAATGCAGAGATTTTTTCCGGCATCGGTCAACCGTGCAAAGTCTTCAATCTGTTTCTGCAAATCCGCTTTGAATGATGGTCGCCTGTTTCCCTCGATACCCATGATCGTACCGTAAACGCATAGGTAGCCCAGCTCAGTTTCCAGCTCAACACATAGGGCGGTGTATTTGTCATAGGTGATATGTTCGCTGACGCATTTATAGTTGGTAAGGATAGATACGCGGTTTTCTGTGGGCTTGTAATATCCCGGCGCTATTTCCATGAGCTTCGGAGTTTGGAAGCAATAGCGGAAAGAAGACGGGCGCACTTGTTCGTCCGTTTCTGTTAGAATAAGTATGTCTGCCCTTGCCTGTTCACAGGCAAGCAGAATGTCGCAGAGTGACCGCCTGTGTTTCAGGCGTTCCACATTCCATGTCGCAATTCTCATAATTCCTATGCCCCCAAGAGGCTCTGGTCAAAAGCAAAAAGCGCCTCGTTGATCTCGAAAATATTATAGTTCCCACGGCTGATAAAAAACTCAACAATAATATCAAACTTGTTGCTGTGAGAGAGGGCAAATCCCGCTTTCATCAGCATTTCCTGTGTTTCGCTGAGCGGAAGTTCAAGAGCTATGGCAAAGGCTAAGACCGTGGGCTTGCTCGGCTTGTAGAGCCTGTCGCTCCGTATTTTGGAGAACAGCTTACGGTCAATGTTTGCTTTCTTGTAGCATTGAGCATCCGTGATGCCGCGCTCGTCTATCTTTCGGAGAAGCATCTCCGAAAAGCTCTCGTCGATCATGCTTATCGCTTCGTCCAGAGAGGAAGCAGTTGGAGCTTCCATACTGGCTTTTGCGATGGGCGCGAGCCTCTCAGCGTTTTCGGGAATGACCTCAAACATTTCTTCATCGAGAAGCAGGCTCCGCATTTGCTCCCTGCGGCGGTCAGTATGTTCCTCAACATAGTTGTCGTCGATATACTCGGCTATATCTTTGAACAGCTTTTCACTGATTTGATAAGCGGCCTTATCGAATATCACGATATAGACGGTCATCTCGTTGCTGAAAAGAAAATCGCTGATTGTGTCAATGGCAACCTTCAAGGCTTTATCTTTCGGATAACCATAGATGCCGGAGGAAATCAGGGGAAACGCCACGGTATCGCATTTGTTCTCCTTGGCAAGCTCAAGGGAAGTGCGATAACATGAGATTAGTTTTTCACGTTCTCCATGTTTACCTCCGTGCCAGCGGGGACCCACGGCATGGATCACATATTTGCAGGGCAGACGGTATGCGCCGGTGATCTTCGCGCTGCCAGTTTCACAGCCGCCCAACGTCCGGCACTCTGCGAGTAGTCCCGGACCTGCAGCGTGGTGGATAGCCCCATCGACCCCGCCGCCTCCCAGCAGGGTTTGATTGGCTGCGTTTACAATCGCGTCCACTTTCATTTTGGTGATGTCGTTTCGTACTATTTCAAGCGGCATAGTCTGTTCCTCCTATCTCATTCCAGT
>CANQVI010000057.1 GCA_947627255.1 uncultured Clostridia bacterium
CCTTCTGGAGATTGAGTTTCATATATTATATATTTTCCTGGATATAGCTCTTGTGGTGTATATAAATATCCTTCTTCATTTACTTCAAATTCATCTTTATAATCTCCACTTGGTGTTACCATTTGAGTTACAAAAGCTTCTTCTTTACAGTTCCATATTTTAAATTTTGCTCCTGTAAGTTTTACAGTTGCTCCTGTATCTTTATCTTTCTTTACTATTTTAAAGTGGAATGGTATAGGTTCATCTGATTCTATCCTGTATTCTATTTCTCCTTGTCTTGCTACTTTTTCTCCATCGTCTTTAGCTACTTCTACATCTTCATTTTGAATGTATAGATGTTCACCTTTATTGCTTTCTTTTACTTCTGTTACTGTATATTTTCCATATGGTATTGTATATAATTCATCTGGATATTCATTATGATATATACTATCTACGAATTCTCCATATCCATATTGATCTATTGTTACATCATAATATATACTTGAATCTCTATCTAATGTTAATCTTAAGATAGCTCCCTTTGCAGGTGATTCTTCTGTGCCATCAGGATTTCCATTATATTTTATTACTTTTAAAGAGCCTCTTGCTACTTTTTCTTTTGAAACATCTTTATGATATGATTTTTCTACTTGTTGTAAATCTGGTTGTTGTTCAAAGTAGTATGTATTTGGATCAGCTAAATATCCTTCTGCATATGAATATTCAACTTTCTTTCCATTTACCATTTCTGTTCTTGCAACTTTTTCTTTTACAGAATATTTTCCTACTAATAATTTGTCTGATTCTGCACACCAATATCCTTCACTATCTTTATGATCTACTGTTATATCATATACATATTCTGTATAGTCATCTGTTTGTGGATCATATCTATATATTTGATAGATAGCTCCTTCTAAGTGTGCGTCTCCTTGTGTCCAATCATATGAGCCTGCTACATTTTTTCCATATAAGTCTATATCATAATCTTGTTTTCTTATTTTTATTATCATTTTCTTAGATATATCTACAAGTTTTCCATTTTCATCTACCCATGCATGAATTCCATCTGGTTTAAAATTAAGAGTAGAATCTTTTGGCTCATATGGTGTTGTTTTTACTTTTCTATCTATTGCTATAAAGATATCAAAATTATCACATTTTAATGTTATTGGTGATACTTTTGTTTCTTCTATTTCATAATCTCCATAAGGTAAGTTTTCTATTATACAATATCCATCTTCTCTTCTTGTTTCAGCTGTAGATTTTACTGAATATACACTACCTGTTCCCATTGTAGATTTTAGAGTTGCTGTAAATTCACATTGATCTATTGGGAATTGTGTTGTATTTGATGTTTTTTGTGCTTCCTTATGTATTACTATATCATTTCTTATTGGTTCATTTTTTATTGTTATTGGTACTGTTACTGTTTCTGTACCTTGTGCTGTATTATCTGAGCTTACTGTATATACTTTATTTCTATATGTTACATTTTCTCCAGGTATTATAGCATCTGGATCTATTCCTGTTGGAAATGTTGTTTCCTTTAAATAATATCTTCCAGTTCTCATTTTTCCAGATATTGCATATCCACTTTCATCTGTTGGTCCAATTACACACACTTTATCTGTGCATCCTGGATCTCTATATACTGTGAAATATGCACCACTTACTTTAGCATCTGTTGCTTCTCCTGGATTTAAAACTATTTCTTTTGTTACAGCAATTTTCATATCTTTTGATTCATCTTCTATTGTAACTGTTCCACCATCACTTTCAGGATATGTTTTTCCATCTTCTTTAATAAATACTTCAAAATCTGGTACTTTGTTTGCCTCTGGTGGTACAGTTGTCTCAGATACTATATATCTACCATATGGTATTTCATTTGCTGTACATATACCATCTTCTCCTGATACATTTGTTTTATATGATTGTGATGGATTATTTATTAATGATATTGTAAATTGTGCTCCTGCAAGTTTTTCTGATGGGTCATAATCTGTTGCACCTAAAACTTTTTCTACTTTTACATTTCCTTTTATTTCAGTTTCTGGTGCTTCGTTATATGCTTCAGGTATATTTGGTGTATATTGATCAATAAATGGTATATTAACTGATACTCTATTTGAATTTATTTTAAATCCTTCTGATGCCTTTGTTTCTATATAGTAATAGTTACCTACTGGTAAATCATTTATTGTCTCTGTATTTCCTGATGCATCAGTTGTTACAGTTCTTATTAATTGATCATTTGAATATATTAAATGTGAGCCTTCATAAATATCTTGAGCTGCTCTAAATTCATATTCTGCTCCTTCAATTTTTGCATCACCTTTTGTGTTATTTCTATTTTCTGAGTCATATTTTAAAAGTCTTGCACTTCCTCTTGGATAGCTGTTTGTTCTTGTTGGTGCATAAGTAGCTGTTTGTCCAGCATTTACTGTTACTGTTACTGAACGATTCCATTCATCATTTACCATACCAGCTGGAGCTTGTGTTTCAGTAATAGTATAAGGTCCTGGTTTTAAATCACTTAAATATGCTTTACCATCAGCACCAGTTGTTATATCCCATGCTCCACCTTGTCCTTCAACATGGAATACAGCTCCTTGCTTATAATCTCCATAACTGTCTTTTTTCTCTACTACTAAACTTCCTTTTGATTCTTTTCTACCCCAATAAATAGCTGTTATTTGGTTAGTTGATACACTTGGTGTGAAAAGTACATAAGATACTCCGTCTATGTCGTATCCATCTGGATTATTTGCTCTATTAAATGCTTCATTAAATATACTATTTTGTGTTATCCAAGTTCCTGTTGGATAAGCTTGATTAGCATATACATAGCTTAATGCCATAGATATACCAACTTGTGCATAGGCATCATTTGCACAATTTAGTCCCTCTGAATATTCAAGTATTACTGCTAGTCTTTTATTATATCCTGGATCATCTGGTGTATATAATGTACCAGTTACTGCTCCAGTAGGTGTAGGTTTCTCATGTTGTATACAAAATCCGTTTTTATAACTAAATGATTTTCCTCCTATATCAATGCTAATAGAAAATGTCCCAACTGTATATGCATTCCAGGTAGTAGTTCTAGCACTATTTATAGTTCCACTAGCTGTTTCATTAGCATTAACAATACTTGTAATATTAACTGTAACTATCATAAGCAGTACTAGTATAGTTACCATTAATATACGTGCCTTTTTATTTTTCATACGCAAAATCCTCTCTTTCAAAATATTGTATCTGATTTTATGTTATCATATTAAATTTGTAAAAAATATAAAAAAACACTAATTTTCACAATGTTCAATTCTTTATTTCACTTATGTTGCATTAACAAAAAAAAAAAATGACATTTTGATTAAATAATTGATACAGTAAAGAAAATAGCAGAGATTTCTCTCTGCTATCTTTTAGGAAAAGTTATATTAATTTAACTTTGCATTCTTTTTTAATATATATATTATTCCTACTATACTTATTGTTAAAACACCTACTAGTGCTACAACTTGTATATCTGATGTATCTGGTAATTCTGGTGCCTTTTCGTTAGTTATTTTTACTTTTACTTCTTCTGCATCTACTACTAACTCATGTGGCTCTGTATCTATAATATACTCTTCTGGTGCTTC
>CANQVI010000058.1 GCA_947627255.1 uncultured Clostridia bacterium
GCGACTGCTTACAAATCGCTTGACAATGTTTCTTGTAACTCAGGTATTCCAGTAGTCATAGCACTTTTTAAATGGTCGCCTCGACCAATAAAGAAAGAAATCACGGAGCATTCCATGATTTCTTTTTTTATGCTTAATTTTGGATTTTTCTTAATCTAAATTTTGTTTAGTAATTAAAAAATTTTTCAATTTAGATAATTCCTAAAAAACGGTATTATTTATTTTGTTTAGTTTTTATTTACTAAACATTTTTTTATATTCTTTTACTTGTTTAGTTGAATTACTAAACAAGATTTTTTCTCTAAATACCATATTTTTTCATGTATTTTTCTACTTTTTTTATTTCGTCTTGTTCAAAATTTTTCTGAATATCTATATAAACATTTTTTGTTACTTCTATATCGTAATGTCCCATTAAATTTTTTAAAACAACATCCTTTATTCCACTTTCTGCACATCTTGTTGCAAATGTATATCTTAAAGAATGGGTAGATATTCCAGAAATATCAAAACTTTTTAAAATTCTTGTTAAATAATCATTTACTTTTCTAGGATCAGTATAATTGTTATTACTATTTGGAAAAAGTATAACTTGTTTTCTAGCTTTAACATATTTAATCTGCTCTTTTAAATCTTTTACAATTTTTGAATTTATGGGGACATTCCTAAAACCTGCATTTGTTTTAGTTCTATTTCCACATATAATTTTACCATTTTCATTTACTGTTAAACTTTTTTCTACTTTAATAATATTATTTTCAAAATCTATATCTTCAACTGTTAATGCTAATACTTCTCCTATTCTAAGTCCTGAAAATAACTGAATTAGAAATGCATTTTTATATTTGCACTCAGATATATTTGTTTTTTTTAGATAATTTAAAAATATTCTTTCTTCATCTAATGTCATAGCTCTTCTTTTTTCGGTTTTTTTCATACTTCTTGGCTTTATAACTCCAAGCATTGGATTGTGTTTTATAAGGCCTGAATTGTATAAATATTCAAAAGTTTGAGTTAATTGACTATATATCTTACTAATACTAGAATTACTATATTTTTCAATTAGCGAATTTAAATACATTTGTATATCATTATCTTTCATTCTTTTAATTGGTATTTTGGTAAGTTCACTATCTTCTATATGCTTAATACTATCACAAATTCTAATATATTGTGATTTACTTATAGTGTTAGAATTTAACTTTACAAGAGCTCTTGACTTCATAAATGAAATAAGATTTACTCCATGATTTTTTATATATTCATTTGCATTTCTTTCATACATGATTATATCTATATAATCTTCTGCATCTTCTTTAGTTTTAAAACTTTTTGTCTTAAGTTTTATTTTTCCATTTTCTGTTATTTTATATTGTGCATTCCATCTATTTCTGTATGCATTATAAAAAACAGAGCCTTCATTATTCTTACGTTTCATTGCTTCCTTTCTGCATAGGAGCATTCATAGGTTTCAGTATTATTTTATAGTATAATAAATTAAAAATCAAACCTATTTCTAAGTTTGATTTTTTATCTTATTCTATTAATTATTTAAGCAAATTAATTCATTAATTTAATTATAACAATTTTTCTACTAAATCTTGTAATGTATATGATATTATTTTTAATTCATTACCTTTAGTACTGGCTCTTCCTTGAATATTATCCCTATCTGCTCGATAATGAACTTTATATTGTTCTTTATATAATTTAGTTTTTGAAAGATATTCGATATTAAATGTTATGTTTTCTACACTATCTTTACTCATTTTTATAGAATCTACATTTGTAATTATTGATTGATTAGGAGCCAAAAATGTTCCTTCCATATGACCTAAAGGTCTTATATCTTCCGAATATGAGTATTTTTTTAAATCTATATCACAATCAAATTTCGTTATTTCCGCACCAGTTTGCCCCATATTTTTTACAACTATATAATATGTGGGATTTTGAAAATTCGTTACTCTTCCATAAACAACTATATATGGTCTAGTACTGTTTTCTATCATTTTGCTATTTTGCTTAAGAGTAAGAACAACAGTTATTACCGATATTGCAGCTAATATAAAAGACAAAATACATAAAATTACATTTATACAATCTGAAATTTCCATTTGTTTTCTCCTTTCCTATATATAGTTCTATTGCAAACAATCCCAATTATTTAAATATTTGTCTTCAAAATCGCTAAATTTTCTTATTGGATTATCTTTATGCTTTTGATAATTTTTACTAGGAACCTCTAGCCATAATTGATGACTTTCTTTTACTGATTTTGCAACCACTTTACTTGGAACAATATGATATTCTGGAATATCTAATTCATTTAAAGATACAAAAAAATAAATTATATTATTTCCAACCAAACCTTCACTTTTTTGATTTAATGTCCATAATTTTTTCTTATAACTAGTAGTTTTTACTTGAATTGCAAATTGCTTAAAATTTTCTCTATTTATTGCTAATATATCAAAATCCTTAGTATTTGACATAGGAATTGCAACTGTAAAGCCACGTCTTTCTAGTTCACCAGCTACAAAATATTCTCCTGCATTACCTGTACTTATATTATTTTTCATCTTTTTTCCCCTTTTTATCTAATGAACTTACTATATACCAATAAATGCTGTAATAAATTATATTAATTATTTACTAAATTTAGTTTCTCCAATTAGCAAATGGATACTTATATTTTTTTGATTTGCTTAGATATTTCTTATATTTTTCATTTTTTTCTAAGCACTCACAAACTTTTTTATTATATTCTTTTAATAAATATTTTTCCAACTTTTCTGCATTTTCGCATGGTTCATCTTCAGGTAAATATATCCAACAAACTTTTAATTCTTTTCTTTTTTCATTTTTTATCTGCCATATCGCCCTTCCACCTTTATGACTTCTTGGCTTTCCTTTACCATATTCCATATATAATTTTAATCTATTATATAAATCAGATTTTTCTTTTCCACCTGCTTTACCTATATACAATATTTTTTGCATATCTTGTAGTATTGGTGATTCTTCTTCACTTAAAACATTTAAAGTTTCTAATTTTTTTGTTAATATTCCTTTAATTTTATACTGATTTTCATTTAAAGATTCATTTTTACCATAAATATTATATATTGTATCTAAATTATCTTCAGTTAAATTTTCTTCATTATTTAAAATAAAATATACTCCAAAACGTTTTTCCTTGCCTTTAAATTTTTCATCAAATTTATCTTTATCCAGCATTTCTTCTAAGCTGCATAAATCTGCTTCAAAATCATTATTTTTGTATTCATCTTTTTTTAACATGCTAGTTATAAATTCATTACCTATTTCTTCAATCTTCATATCAATATCCCTTAAACTTTTTTGTATCTATTCTAGCTTATACCATACTTTGACGATATTTACAATATATAACATTAATTTATTATCTTGTTTTAAGCATAAAAAAAGAAAGACTTATTTCTAAATCCTTCTTGTAACTCTCAACAGAGTTATTTTAGCATTATTCTTTATTCCAATAAGATACAGTAACTGTAGAACTGCCATAATTGCAAGTACACATCGCAATACTA
>CANQVI010000059.1 GCA_947627255.1 uncultured Clostridia bacterium
GTGACATTATATCTTCTGCTGCTATTACATCATATGTTACTCCATCTAGTCCTCTTGTACTATATATTGGACTATATCTTTCACCATATCCTGTTTCATTGTCTGTAATACTATCTGTTAGCATTTCACCTGTTTTGTATATTTGTAGTTTTGCTTTTAATGGTCTATCGTCCATTTTAACTTCAAATACGAAGTCTCCTACTTTTATTCCACCTTCTGGATAACTTTCATTATCTAGGATTCCTAAAGCCTTTTTATCTACTGTTACTTTATTTCCTCCTACTTTTCCTATATCTGCTGGATTTTCTGGTATTCTCCATTTATCCTCTAAATAGTATCCCTTTGGTGCTTGTGTTTCATATACTACATAATCTCCTGGATATAATTCTTGTGGTGTATAGAAGAATCCTTCTTCATTTACTTCAAATTCATTTACATAGTCTCCACCTGGTGTTGTCATTTGAGTTACCCAATCATTATCTTCTACACTCCAAATTTTAAATTTAGCTCCTGTTAATTTTACAGTTGCTCCTGTTACTGTATCTGTTTTTACAACTTTTAGATACATTGGTATTGGTTCATCTGATTCTATTCTATATTCAATTTGCTCATCTCTTCTAATGTCTACTATCTCATTTTGTATAAATAGATGTTCTCCTGAATCACTTTGTTTTATTTCTGTTACAACATATTTTCCATAAGGTATTGTATATGGATAATATTTATCTCTTATTGCTTCATATACAAATTCTCCATATCCATATTCATTTATTGTTACATCATAATATATTCCTTCATTTGGATGATTAACTGGATCTGGATTTGTAGAAAGTAATGTTAATCTTAGTATTGCACCTTTTGCTGGTGATTCTTCTGTTTGATATGGTGCATTATCATATTTTATAACATGAACACTACCAGTGTCTGGTTTGTTCTTTATTGTTTTACTTTTTATTAGTAATTTTACAACATCTGGGTCTTGTTCTTTGTTACTTCCTTGCACTTCATATATTTTATCTTTATATTTTACAGCTTCTCCCTCTAGTTCATGTTCTTCATCAATTCCTACTGGGAAAGTTGTTTCTTTTATATAATATGTATCAGTTCTCATAGTACCTGAAATCGCATATCCATTTTCATCTGTAGGCCCTATTACAACTGTACTACCATTTTTATCTATATATGGTTTTTTACACTCTGGATCAGTATATACTGTAAAACAAGCTCCTGCTACTGATGCATCTGTTCTTCCAACAAATTCTTCTAATAATTCCTTAGTTACTTCTATCTTCATTTCTTTTGGTTTATCTTCAGATTTTGCTGGATCTTTATCTGCGTCTCCGCTTCCATTTACATCAAAAGTATATGTTTTTCCATCTTCTTGAATAAATAGGTCAAAATCATCTAATCTGTATGCTACATCTGGTACCTTTGTCTCTCTTACTGTGTAAAGACCATAAGGTATTCCATTACAGCTACAAGCTCCATCTGGTCCAGATACATTTGTTGTATATACTTGAGATGGGTCATTCTTTAAAGTAATTGTAAATTGTGCTCCTTCGAGTGGAATTTGTGGATCATAATCTGTTTCTCCTAATGTTTTGTTTATTAGGATATTTCCTTTAATTCCTTTATCTCCCATTTCAGTTGATACTTCTGGTATTACAGGTGTATCTTGTCCTTTATATGTTACTTCAACATCCATCTGTGCATCAGATTTTACAAATCCTTCTGGTGCTTTTGTCTCTATATAGTAATATTTACCAAGTGGTAGGTTTGTAACAGCTGGTGTATTACCTGTTGCATCTGTTACGATATTATCTTTTACAGTATCACCTGCACTGTATATTTTAGTCTTACCTTCGTAAATATCTTCTCTTGCTAAAAGTTTAAATACTGCACCTTCAAGTTTTGCATCACCTTTAGTATTACCTCTATTTTCCAAATCGAATTTTACAATTCTTACACTTCCCTTTGGATATGTATCAGTAATATATGCTTCTGCAGTACCATTTGATACAACTTCTGCAGTTTGTGGTGTTCTATTTATAATCATTTTATCTGGTGCTTGAATTTCTTCTACTGTGTAAGTTCCTTTTTTAACTTTTTCTATTAAAGTTGGTCCTTCAACAGTTGTTATTTCTTGATTAAATCCATCTGGTCCTGTTATTCTAAGTCTAGCACCTGCAACCCAATTTCCACGGTCATCTTTTTTACCTACTTGTAGGTTACCAGTTGCTCCAGCATAAGCTATTTTATATATACCAGCACCAGCTTGTCCACCAAGTACACTTGTATACATTCCAACTATAAAGTAATCATCAGTTACTTTAAGGAATCTAACTCTTGCTTCCCAAGCCATAAATCTTGGATCTCCACCATCATCTGTATCGTATTCTCTACCATGCTCAGTAGTAAATGTAGCACTATTATGAATACATTTTAACCACCATTGAGTTCCACCTGGAATTGTAACTCCATTCTGTGAAAAATCTTTATGAATACGAACATTATGTTGTATCCATGTTCTATTATCTGATAAATTATTTAAGTCTATTGATAAACCTTGATTTAATTTTTCAACTATTTTTTTCCATTGGCTATCTGTAGCTTCATTATAGATAGGCTTATCTAAATTTAATTGTGATGCATAATAAACATCAGTAACATATTCTCTACCTTTAATTGTTATTACAGAGCCTTCTTGTGGTAAATCTCCATCTACTTGCCATACACCCGGATCATTATATACTTCTATATCTTCCCAAGTAGACATAGTTTGTATTCCATAATTTCCTTGAGTATTATAATCTATATTTTCTTTGCTAATGTTTATTTTTAAATTTTCTATAACATTAGGTACTTCTTTAATAACTAATATACCCTCAGCAGGATAATAGTCATATTTATCTGTATCTAATTGATAATCATTAACATTTACTGTAAAGTAATTTCTATCAATTGTATTTCTAGCTTCTTGATCTAGTGCAATTTTAACACCAAATTCAGTTGCTACACCTTCAACAGTAATTTTACCCTCTGTAGGATATTGTCCTGCAATTTCATCATCTTTTTCTACAGTTACATTAAATGTTGCATTTGGAGTTTGTGAATTTACTATTTGTAGTAATTCTATTTGTACGTTTAATGCTCCTGCTCCATTTTTATTTTCAGCAGTATATTTTTTTGGAACATATGCTAAACCTGTATCGTAATCATATATTGCATCTTGTATAGTTTGACCCCATAGGTTAGTATATGCAAAACTAATGTCTGAAACATATGATTCATCATTATTATGCATTGTATCTACATATCCTACATAATATTCACTATTATCGTCAACATCATATAGTAGAACAGCGGTATCATTTACCATAATAAAAGAATCAGGAACTTCATTATGCATTCTATCTATTTTACGAGGTTCTTGTAATAATGAACCATCTGCTATCAAGTTTTTAACATATATAGCATCTGCTGGTTC
>CANQVI010000060.1 GCA_947627255.1 uncultured Clostridia bacterium
ACATTATATAGAAATCAAGCATGTACAGATGCAGTAGAAACAATAACAATACAAAAAAATGAAGACGGATCATATAGTGCAACAAGTGGATGGTATCTAGTAGGAACATACTGGATAAAAGAAACAAAGGCACCAGAGGGATACTTAATAGATGAAACAGTATATAAAGTAGAACAAGATCCAAAAAGACAAGTAGCAGAAAGAACAAGTCATGAGATAACATCAAAAGACGAAGTAAAAAGAAACGATATAGAAATAATAAAGAATTTGGAAGAAACAGATTCAACAGCAAAACAAAGCTTAAAAGGAGCAGTATTTACAGCAAGTCTAAATAGCGATCCAAAACAAACATGGACATCAACACCAACAGATGAGAATGGATACTGCATAATAGAGCAATTACCATATGGAACATATACAATAAAAGAAACAACAGTTCCAGATGTAGCATATAATGGAGAATTCTACATAGATGGAGGAAAAGATAGACATACAACATTTGAACAATTTGTAGAATTAGATGATACAGAAAGAGAAGCATATGAGTGGGCAGATATAACAGATGTAGCAAAGAAAATGCAAATAACAATATATAAAGAAGATAATGAAACAGGAATACATGAACAAGGAGACGCATGTTTAGATGGAGCAGAATATACATTATATAGAGATGAAGGCCTAACAAGTGCAGTAGAAACAATAACAATACAAGAAAATGAAGATGGAACACATAGTGCAACAAGTGGATGGTACTTAGTAGGAACATACTGGGTAAAAGAAACAAAGGCACCAGAAGGATATTTAATAGATGAAACAGTATATAAAGTAGAACAAGTACCAGCAGAACAAAAAGAAGAACATAGTTATCATACAGTAAACTCACAAGATAAGGTAATGGAAGGAGTAGTAAGGGTAATAAAATATAACAATAATAGCCTAACTACAGATAAAAATCCAGCCGAAGGAGCAAAACTAAGATTAACATTAGACTCAAGACCAGAAGTATATTATGATGCAGTAGTAAATAAAGATGGCTTCTTAGAATTTGTAGATGAACATTGTAGAGCAACATGTTATCCATATACAATACCATATGGAAAATATACAATAACAGAAATAGAAGCAAGTGATACTAATGAACATATATTCATAGACCCACAAAAGACAGAAATAACATATAATGAACAAATACAAAGATATATATTAAGCGATGAATATGTAAGAATGAGATTAACAATACAAAAAGTAGATAAAGAAACTAAAAAAGCAATACCAGTAGAATCAACATTTAAAATATGGGATGTAAAAAATAATAGATGGTATGAAGAAATGGTATATCCATCAGGAGAATATGTATCAGAATTTAAAACAAATGCCAAAGGAGAACTAACAATAAATAGACACGTAGAGGCAGGAGAATATATATTATATGAAACAAACGCACCAGAAGGATATTACTTAGATGAAGAATTAAGAGAAGGTCAAAAAGGATATAGACTAACAATAACAGTAGCAGATGACGGAGAAGTAGTAGCAATACATGATGGAAAAGAAGAAAAACTAGAATATACAGTAGAAACATACGAAAATAAACCAACAAAAATATTTAAATATAAAGCAGTAGTAGAAGATATGCCACAAAAAGCAGTGGTAGAAATAGAAAAGAAAGCAAATCAATTTACAAGAGTAGAAACTCAAGAAAGCGAATATGGAATAGTAAATAGACCAGTATTCGAAGAAGTAGGACTAAAAGGAGTAACATTTAGATTAGTAGCACAAGAAGATGTAGTAACACCAGAAGGAACAGTAAGATATACAAAAGGTCAAGTAGTAGATCCAAATATGACAACAGATGAAAATGGAATAGCAAGAAGTAAAGAAGTGTACTTAGGAAAATATGTAGTAGAAGAAGTATCAAGCGTAAATGGATATGTATTAGATAAGACACCAGTAGAAGTAACAATAGAATATACAGATCAATACGAAAAAGTACAAGAAGTAGAAAAAGAAAAAGTAAATAAGAAACAAGAAGTAAAATTAGAATTTGAGAAATTATTTGAAGAATTAAAAGTATCAAAATTCAAATTTGAAGAAAGAAAAGCAGTATTTGGAGTATATAGTAAAGAAACATTAAAAGATTATAAAGGAAATACAATAGTAGGAAAAGATGAACTAGTAGATGTAGTAGAAACAGATGAAGAAAATGTATTAAGAAATACAGTAGAATTACCAGAAGGAAAATACTATGTAAAAGAATTATATGTATCAAATCCATATAAGAAAACAGAAGAAAGATATGAATTTAATGTAGAATATAAAAATACAAATAATGAGGAAATAAAAGTAACAGTAAATGGAGGAAAAATAGAAAACGAAGCATCAGTAGGAGAAGTAGAGCTGTTAGCATATCCAGAAGATGTATATGAAGAAGAAAATATAAATGATATAGAAGATAGAGAAAGACTAGAAGAATTAGGAAAAGAATATGGAATAGAAGGAAAAACATATCAGGTATATCATGATGAAAAATGTGAAAAACCAGTAATGACAGTAGATGGAGAAGAAGTAAAATTTGTAACAGATGAAGAAGGAAAAATATATGTACCAGATATGCCAACAGGAACATATTACTTAAAAGAAACAGTAGCACCATATGGATATGAATTATCAGAAGAAGTAATAAAAGCAGAAATAAGAGATGGAAGACTAACAATATTAAAAGCAAAAGAACCATATAAGAAAGCAAAACTAATAGAAAAATCAGATAGATTCACAAAAGATGTAGTAGAGGGATGTGAATTTGAGATAACAGATAAAGACGGAAACTTAGTATATAAAGCAAAATCAAATGAAAAAGGAATAGTAGAAGTACCAGTAATATTCTTCGAAAATGGAGAAACATATTATTACCAAGAAATAGCAGCACCAAACATGTATAAAGTAAATACAGACAAACAAGAATTTACAGCAGAATATGATGAAGAAACATGTGAATGGAAACTAGAGATAATAGGAGTAGGAAATGATAGAGCAGCAGTAAAAGAGGTAATAGTAAGAAAGACAGATAAAGACACAGGAGAACCACTAGAAGGATGTGAATTTACAATAGTATTGCTAGATGAAAATGGAGAAGAATATGTAAATAGATATGGAGAGAAGATATATTTAGTAGAAAAAGCAGTAACAGATGAGAATGGAGAATATATAATATATAATGCACCATATGGAAGTTATAGATTTGTAGAGATAACACCACCAGAGGGATACGAATTAGACGAAGATATAACAGGGCTAGAATTTACATTAGATGAAAACACAGGAGATACATTAATATTTGAAGTAACAAATACAGGAGATATAGCAGTATATGCATTAAGTGCAATACTAGT
>CANQVI010000061.1 GCA_947627255.1 uncultured Clostridia bacterium
CTTAAAAATCTGTAAAAATTTTTTCAATATATTGCATATTATTTTCTACCATTTCAATAAATTTTGGTGCTAATTCAGGATCAAATTGTGTTCCTGAACCTCTTTGTATTTCGGATATAGCAAATTCTATTGTTGCTCCTTCTTTATATGTTCTCTTTGAAACAATAGCATCAAAAGAATCGCATATTGAAAGGATTCTTGCAAGTAAAGGAATTTGTTTACCTTTTATTCCTGTTGGATATCCGTTACCATCATATCTTTCATGATGATAATACATTATAGGATATATATCTTTATAAATATCAGATACTGAGAATATGTTCGCAGCAATTACAGGATGTGTCTTTATTACTTGATATTCATCATCAGTTAAACGAGTTGTTTTAAGTAAAATGTTATCTGGTATTCCAATTTTACCAATGTCATGGAATGCGGCGGCAATCTGCAAATCTGAAATTTGCTTCTCATCTAATTTTAAATATTTAGAAAATACATCAGCAAGTAGAGTAACTCTCCTTGAATGTTCTTCTGTATAGTGATCTTTTGCACCGACAGTTTGTAATAGGATTTTAGCAAAATCTACAAGATAATGTTCAAGTTGTGAATTCATATTTTTAATTTTAGAAATCTGTTGGATATACTTTATTCCGCTTTGAATAAGCATAATTAGATTATCAAATCTATTGCTTTTCTCATAGTATGCTTGTATATCAAGTTGTTGCATTACTTCGATAGATGGTGCTAAATCTTTATGAATAGACATTAGAATTATATATATTTCTTTATTAAATTCTCTGACTGCTTCTACAATTTTATCGCCTTTTACTGGTGTCATCAGATAATTGACAATTAAAATATCATAGTTGTTTTTTCTTAGTTCTTCAATAGCAGATAGAGGCTCAGTATATGTTTTAACAATGTGCCCATACCTTCTTAATACAACAGATAAAACATCCATCATATTTATGTCGTCATCGATAACTAGTATTTTAGCGCTAACTAATTTATCGTTATTCATATATTTTCACCTATGCATATAGTATATCAAAATATGTTGAAATAATCAAGATAAACATATAATTGAGATGATTTTATAGAAAATAAGAAGAAAATTTTATATAAACACTTGACAAATCAAATTAAAAAAATTATACTTAATATGCTTTTTAAAAGGCTAGTAAGAAGATAAAATAATAATTGCCTTATCATATATTTATATGTTTTATCTTAATCAGACTTTTTTAAATCAAAATATTTTTTAATCTTATGTTTTTTTCGTGTTAGATAAAATCCGTAAATTTGTCTGAAATATCTAACATGGGTTATAAATATTATTTTGTTTATTATTAATATCTGTAAAAAAAATCAGGTGTTAACCTGATTAAATTTTCATAAGTTTTTGAATAGCTAAGTTTGATATTACTACCTGACCTTTTTCTTTAATTGTGGTGTAGAAAAGGTCATAAGAAAAATATCTAGAACAAAATTCACTTAACATTACATATGTTTTTACGAATTTTTTGTTCTTAATAGCACTATCACTAAATAGTAAAAAATACTTATCGTTATATTTATAAAGAGTATTTCTACCGAAAAATAGTTTTTCTTCTTTAGCTAATTTACAAAAATCTAAAATAGTATCAAGAGAAGAAAATTCAAAAAGATTAGAGTCTATTCTATAAAGTATACTTGACTTTTTTCGAGAATACTTAGTTATATCAGGTAAGTCTTCTATTTTAGTTATAGTTAGTATAAATGTATTATTATTGTCTGCACTAGCCTCTATAAAAAGCTGTGAGTCTTCAAATTCAAAATCTTCATCTAGATTATTTTCTTCTATTAAGCTAGTAAATAAATTTTTAGCTATATTATTGTTCTTTTCTATATCACTTAATTTTATGTTTCTCATTTCTAATTCTTCAAAAGAAAGAGTAATTTTTACTTTATTATCATCAACTTTTTCTATTTTCATAAATATCAGTCCTCCTAAGAGAATAGTCTATTTTAATATATGTATTATATAATCAATAAGTTACAAAGTCAACAAGTAAACAGAGTAAAAACATTTTTTTATTATACAAAAAAGTTGCAAATTACATAATATTGTGATATAATACCTCTAGTTAATTTTCCTTACTATGTTTATACATAGTCAGATGTCCATGAGGAGGTGAGTTAAGTCATGAATAAATATGAATCAGTTATTATACTTTCAGCTAATGAAACAGAAGAAGCTATGGCTGCTTTTGGAGAAAGAATGAAAGAATTGATTTCAGCAAATGGCCAACTTACAAATGTTGAGGAATGGGGTAAAAAAACATTCGCTTATGATATTAAAAAGCAAAAAGAAGGTTTTTACACATTATTTACATTTGAAGCTAAACCAGAATTTATTGCTGAACTTGATAGAGTTCTAAGACTAGATGAAATTGTTTTAAAACACATGATTGTTAAATTAGAAGACTAATATTAAGGGGGAAGTAATATGAATAAATTTCAATTTATGGGGAGATTAACAAGAGACCCTGAAGCAAGAGTTACACCAAATACAAATACACCAGTAACTACATTTTCTATTGCTGTAAATAGAAGATTTGCTGATGCAAATGGTGAAAGAAAGGCAGATTTCTTTAATCTAACTGCCTATGGAAAACTTGCAGATTTTTGTGCAAAATATTATAGAAAAGGACAACAAGTATTAGTCGAAGGAAGAATTCAAAATAGAACATGGGATGATCAAAATGGTCAAAGAAGATATGCAACAGATTATATAATAGAAAATGCATATTTTGCTGACTCAAGAAGAGAACCTGGAGCTATGGAAGAAGAAGTACCTTCATCTAGTATGGATGGTGAATTTATAACAGTAGATGATACTGATGATTTACCATTTTAATTAAATAGTTGATAGGAGGATAATTTAAAATGGCTGATAATAAAAGAAGAAATGCTAAAAACGATAAATCTTTTAGAAGACCAAGAAAAAAGGTTTGCGTTTTCTGTGCAGAAAAAATTGATGAAATTGACTACAAAGATGTAGAAAAATTAAAGAAATACGTAAGCGATAAAGGTAAAATATTACCAAGAAGAGTTACAGGAGCTTGCGCTAAACATCAAAGAAAAATAACAGAAGCTGTTAAAAGAGCTAGAACAATAGCACTTTTACCATATACTGTAAAATAGTAAATTAAAAG
>CANQVI010000062.1 GCA_947627255.1 uncultured Clostridia bacterium
ATTACTAAAAAATACATACAATTATTTGAAATTAAATTACTAGAAGCTATAGTTTAACTATAGTTTCTTTTTTTGTATTATAGGAAAAATCGATTTTAAAGGTAGAAAACGAAGGAAAAAGAAAGCATGATAAAAGAGCATACATAGTATGCTGAAAATTATGTAAATCAATTTTTGGAAGCACATAAAAAACAATACAAAATCTCCTTTTATACTTGATAATAATAAAATTATATAGTAAGACATAAGTGACTCAGATGAGTCGAGAATTTAGTAGTTGAAAGTATTTTTTAGAGTGGCTTTCAACAAAGTATTGAAATTTTAGGGTGCTTTCACAATGGCACTTTAAAGGATCAGTTTTAAAGTGTTTGAAAAGCTTATCAGCCCACTTAAGTGGTTTGATAAGTTTTTCTTTGATTCTTTTAAGGTGCCAAGATTTAGATTTTTTCATTGCGTAAATTCCATAATATCTAGTCATATTAAAACCTTTTTCGGGAATATGAATAATTAAGCGTTTAATAAGTTCAAAAGGATGAATAGTTTCGGTAATTCTTTTACCATCTTCATGTCTATTATAATAGAAAGTAACAGAAGGTATATTAGGTTTATAATTAATAATGCGAGATTCAGCCATAGCAGGTCTATTAGTATATCTAGTAATATATGAAATAGTAGATTTGAAATTAGAAGAAGGCATAGAAGGAGTATGAACATAGAAACCATTATGTTTAGATTTGTATAGATTATTTTTTAATTTTTTAAATTCATTTGTGTGAATATGTTTAGAAAGTTCAAATAAAAGTTTAGTCATAAATCTTTTACGAAGCATATCATAAGGAAAATGATTAAAAATTTTCCAATCAGTTTTTTTGCCCATAGCTCCCTCAGTAACTAGCATATGAATATGAGTATTCCATTTTAAATCTCTGCCAAAAGTATGTAAAGTAGCAATAATACCAGGAATAAATTGTTCAATTTTAGAAAGACCCTTAAACCAAGAAAGGATAGTATAAGAAGCAGATTTAAAAAGTAAATCAAGGAGAGAACAATCTGCTCTGAAGTAAGGCCAAAGAGACTCAGGAATAGTAAAGGTAATGTGTCTATGTCTAGTATCAATACATCTAGTAGGCATATCATTAGCAAGTTTAATAGAAGAGTTAACACCACAAGAAGTACAAAATCTAGATTTACAAGTAAAAGGAACAAACATATAATTACCACAATCTGAGCATTCATAGAAAGAAAAACCATTATCTATAGAACCACAGCCAATAAATTTTTGAATTTCAGTAAAAACAATAGGTCTAATATTAAGGTAAAAATTTTGGTTACAAAAAGGTTCCAAAAAATCTTTAAAAATGTCCTGTAAAACATGATTTTGATTTCTAAAAGTATGATTGTATTCATTTAAAATAAATTCTTCAAATTTCATAATATAAATATACAACAAAAAAAGAAAATCTAACATATTTATACACTAAAAAACTTAAAATTAATTTGTTAAAAGAAACTATATAAATAATAGTCGAAATGTGTCGAAAAGTTACATAAGAAAATTTCCAAAATCTCTTTACAACTAAACAAATGTTTATTATAATTTGAAACAAGAAAAGAGGTGAGGAAATGAAGTTAAGTTTTAAATATGTTGTAAAGAAAATAAGTAAAGAGCAAGAAGAGATAGTGAAAGATTTAGAATGGCACACAAAGAAAGTAATGAATATGTTGTTATATGACATAAAAGAGAAAAAAGAAATAATAGATGAAAGAAAAAGTATAAATATAATAGCAACACCGATATATAGAAGATATAGAAATGAAAATTGGCATAGCAAATATTTACATTCACACATGTTACAAGAGGCAATAATGAGTGTAATAGGAAGTTATAAATCATATATGTCATTAAAGAAGAAATATGAAGAAGATAAAAAATCACTAAAAGGAGAACCAAGATATCCAAGATACAAGAAAGAAAAGCAAGAGCAAGAGATAGTATTTACAAAGTATGCAGTAAGGATAGAAGGAAATATAATAAAATTATCGATATCAAAAGAAATGCAAGAGAAAAATAAAGTAAAGAGTTTAAATTTTTTAATACCAAGAAAATTAAGAAAACGAATAAAAAATTTTAGCATAAAAATGATAAAGATAAGAAAAAAAGGAGAAAAAATAGAAATGGATATAATACATGAAAAAAAAGAAAAAGAAGAAAGTAAAGAAACAAATATAATGGCAATAGATTTAGGATTAAATAATATAGTAGCATGCACAAATAAAGATAATGCAAATATGATGCTAGTATCAGGTAGAGAGGCAAAAAGTAAAAATAAGTATATAAATGAGAAAATAAAGAAGTTACAACAAATAAAGATGAAAATGGAAGGAAGTAAAAAATATAAAGATACAAAACAAATAAAAAGATTAAGGGAAAAGAGAAAAAATTATATGAATACCTTTTTACATAAGGTATCAAGAATGGTAATAGAATATGCAAAAGAAAATAAATGTTCAAAAATAGTAATAGGAGATTTGAAAGAGATAAAACAAAATATGGATTATAATAAAGATTTTGTACAATTACCATTACAAGAGTTAGTAAAGAAGATAGAATACAAAGCAAAATTGGAAGGAATAAAGGTAATAAAAATAAATGAAAAATATACATCAGGAGTAAGTGCAATAGATAATGAAGAAGTAAAAAAGGAAAATTATAATAAAAAAAGAAGAAAATATAGAGGATTATTTATAACAGAAAAAGGAAAGAAAATAAATGCAGATATAAATGGGAGTTTAAATATATTAAGAAAATACATAAAAAATTATATTCCAAACCAAGAAATTGCGATGGATAATGGGAGAGAACAACGACCAATAAAGAAAAGAGTAGCCTAAAAGAAAAAACTTAAAGGCTAAAAACTCTTTATAAAAAACATTGCAAGAAACTTGCAATGGAGTGAATCTTTGATTCACTTTTGTTCTAAAAAATACATCTTTTTGTAAAAAATAAAGAATAATTTAATCATATATGCTATAATAATTATGGAGGTTGGTTTAATGAAGTATTTTGATGAAGACGTAGAAAAAGTTTTTGAACACTTTCAAACTACAGAAGATGGA
>CANQVI010000063.1 GCA_947627255.1 uncultured Clostridia bacterium
TAATGGTCTATCGTCCATTTTAACTTCAAATACGAAGTCTCCTACTTTTATTCCACCTTCTGGATAACTTTCATTATTTAGGATTCCTAATGCACTCTTATTTACTGTTACCTTCTTTCCTCCTACTTTTCCTATATCTGCTGGATTTGTTGGTATTCTCCATTTATCCTCTAAATAGTATCCTTTTGGTGCTTGTGTTTCATATACTACATAATCTCCTGGATATAATTCTTGTGGTGTATAGAAAAATCCTTCTTCGTTTACTTCAAATTCATTTACATATTCTCCACTTGGAGTTGTCATTTGAGTTACCCAATCATTATCTTCTACACTCCAAATTTTAAATTTAGCTCCTGTAAGTTTTACATCTGCTCCTGTTACCGCATCTGTTTTTACAACTTTTAGATACATTGGTATTGGTTCATCTGATTCTATTCTATATTCAATTTGCTCATCTCTTCTAATGTCTACTATCTCATTTTGTATAAATAGATGTTCTCCTGAATCACTTTGTTTTATTTCTGTTACAACATATTTTCCATAAGGTATTGTATATGGATAATATTTATCTCTTATTGCTTCATATACAAATTCTCCATATCCATATTCATTTATTGTTACATCATAATATATTCCTTCATTTGGATGATTAACTGGATCTGGATTTGTAGAAAGTAATGTTAATCTTAGTATTGCACCTTTTGCTGGTGATTCTTCTGTTTGATATGGTGCATTATCATATTTTATAACATGAACACTACCAGTGTCTGGTTTGTTCTTTATTGTTTTACTTTTTATTAGTAATTTTACAACATCTGGGTCTTGTTCTTTGTTACTTCCTTGCACTTCATATATTTTATCTTTATATTTTACAGCTTCTCCCTCTAGTTCATGTTCTTCATCAATTCCTACTGGGAAAGTTGTTTCTTTTATATAATATGTATCAGTTCTCATAGTACCTGAAATCGCATATCCATTTTCATCTGTAGGCCCTATTACAACTGTACTACCATTTTTATCTATATATGGTTTTTTACACTCTGGATCAGTATATACTGTAAAACAAGCTCCTGCTACTGATGCATCTGTTCTTCCAACAAATTCTTCTAATAATTCCTTAGTTACTTCTATCTTCATTTCTTTTGGTTTATCTTCAGATTTTGCTGGATTTCTATCTGCATCTCCGCTTCCATTTACATCAAAAGTATATGTTTTTCCATCTTCTTGAATAAACACTTCAAAATCTGCTAATCTGTATGCTACATCTGGTACTTTTGTTTCTCTTACTGTATAAAGACCATATGGAAGTCCATCACAGCTACAAGCTCCATCTGCTCCAGATACATTTGTTGTATATACTTGAGATGGATCATTTTTTAAAGTAATTGTAAATTGTGCTCCTTCAAGTGGAATTTGTGGATCATAATCTGTTTCACCTAATTTTTTGTTTATTAGGATGTTTCCACTTATTCCCTTATCTCCCATTTCTGTTGATACTTCTGGTATTACAGATACGTTTTGTCCTTTGTATGTTATTTCAACATTCATTTCTGCATCAGATTTTACAAATCCTTCTGGTGCTTTTGTCTCTATATAATAATATTTACCAAGTGGTAGATTTGTAACAGCTGGTGTATTACCTGATGCATCTGTTACAATATTATCTTTTACAGTATCTCCTGCACTGTATATTTTAGTTGCTCCTTCGTAAATATCTTCTCTTGCTAAAAGTTTAAATACCGCACCTTCAAGTTTGGCATCACCTTTAGTATTACCTCTGTTTTCAGAATCAAACTTTACAATTCTTACGCTTCCTCTTGGATAGCTATTTGTTCTTGTATAAGTAACCTCTTTTCCTGATATTACTGTAGCTCTACCTACTCTACCATTTTCTTCGTTTACCATTTTATCTGGTGCTGTAGTTTCAGTAATAGTATATTCTCCAGCTCTTATATCATTTAATTGAGCTTTTCCATCAGGTCCAGTTGTTATATCATATGTACCTCCAGGGCCTTCAACATGGAAAGTTGCTCCTTGTTTGTATGTTCCATAATTATCTTTTTTCTCTATAATTAATTTACCATTTTGTACAGCATTAATTACACCACCTAATGGTTGATATTTATTATCACTTGGAAATACTAAGAAATATGCTGTATCAGCTGGACAGTCCGCTCTATCAACATGTCCTGATAGCCATTCAGAGAAATCCCAACCCCATAGGTTTTTTGATGCAACTTTTCCTCTTACATATGATGCACTCCAAGAAGTTGCAGAAATTTGATGTTCTGCATCTCTTTGACTTCCTGTATATTGGCTATTTCCTGGTCCCCAATAACCATAATAAAATGCTGTTGCTAACTTTTTGTTATATTCGCTATCTCCTGGAAAATAAATTTTTCCTGACATATGCATTCCTTCTGTTGGTGATAAATCATAGTGAGATGAGCAGTTAGCATTTACTTTATATGTTGTGCCATTAGATTCTAGTTCCAATTCAAAAAATGAACTAGTATAATATGTACCTGTAATTGGTATGTGAAATTGATCTGATCTTGTTACTTTACCAGATATGTCCCATTGTTCTGCATAGACATTTGGTACTAAAAAGATCATTCCTATAATAACTACTAAAAATAATGAAAATTTTATCTTTTTCATATAGCCTTCCCCCTATATCATAATTATACTCCAAAAAAAGTGTACAGATTTATTGAATATTGAAGTTTTGTGATAAATTTTACTTTATTTCACTTATGTTGCATTTTTAAAAAAAAAAATGACAAAATAATTAAATTGTTGATACATCAATAAATTTCCACCAGCTTAGCTGGTGGTTTTTCCTTTTCGGCTAAAAGCCTATACTACTGGCCTCCACTAAAGTGGCCT
>CANQVI010000064.1 GCA_947627255.1 uncultured Clostridia bacterium
AAGATAAAACAGAAGAAGCAGTATTAAGCTATGATAAATCAGATAATGAATACTTAACATTTACATTAGCACCATATAAAAATGATTATCCAAAGGGAACAATCACATTAATAAAACTTTCAAGTTCAACACTTGGAAATGTCGTATTAGATGGTAAAGATTTAACTGTAGAAGGACAAGATGAAAGACTTGCTCAAATTTTAGACGATGTAAAGAATATGACAGATGAAGAATTAAGAGCATATTTAGCATCACAAGATTTAGAATCTGTAGCAGGTGCAGAATATAGCGTATATTTAGATGAAGAATGTACAAAACCACTATATAAGAAAAATGCAGAAGGAACAATGGAACAAACAAAACTTGTAACAGATAGTTCTGGAATAGTAAAATTAGAAAATTTACCAGTAGGTAAATACTATCTAAAAGAAACTTATGCACCAGTAAAATATCAATTATCAGACAAAGTAGTAGAAATTGAACTAACAAGAGAACAAAAAGATTCAACAGTATATACTGCTTTAACAGATAATAGTACTGTTACAGAATTTATAAGTAAAACAGATATATTTACAGGTGAAGGAATAGAAGGATGTGTATTTGAAATAGAAGATGAAGACGGAAACGTATTATTACATTCAATAACACATTTGCAATATAATGAAGAAACTGGAAAAAATGAATGCTTAGCTAACATACCAGTAGATATGTTTACAGAAGGAAAGAAATATTACTTCCATGAAATAGAAGCACCAGAAATATATGAATTAAATACAGATAAACATGAATTTATAGCTCATTTCGATGAGAATGGATTCTGGAAAGGCGATAAATTTGTAGTAGAAAATGTAAGAAAGAAATCTAAAGTAACATTTGAAAAATTAGATGTTGCAGATTCAACAAGAATACCAAATTGTAAATTCGAATTAAGAAGTCTAGAAACAGATTTCGTAGTAGAAGGTGTAACAGACGAAAATGGAATATATGTATTTGAAGATATACCATATGGTAAATATACTTATACAGAGTTAGAAGCACCAGAAGAATATATCTTAGATACAGAGCCACATGAGTTAGTAGTAGACGCAGAAGAAGTAAAAGTAAAAATTACTAATGAAAAGGCACCAGAATTACCAGATACATCAGATATACAAGTTGTAGCACTAGTAGGTGTTCTAACAATGAGTATGATTGGAATAATATACATATTAAAAAAGAATACAAAGTTAAATTAATATAACTTTTCCTAAAAGATAGCAGAGAGAAATCTCTGCTATCTTCTTTACTTTCAAAAAAATAAAATGTATAATTAGGATAGAAGTAAAGGGGATAATAATGGATAGAGTAGCTATAATATCAGATATTCATGGAAATATAACAGCTCTAAATGCTGTTTTAGAAGATATAAGAAAAAGAGGAATAAATAAAATATACTGCTTGGGTGATATGATAATAAAATGTTCTTCACCTTTTGAATGTGTTGAAAAAATATTTGAAAATTGTGAAGTAATAATAAAGGGAAACTGTGAATTAAGGGCTGTAGAAGATCCTAGAATTGAAGAACATATTTGGAATAGAGATAAACTAACATTAGAGCAAAGAGAAAAAATAAAAAAATTACCATTATATTATGATTTTAAAATGAGTGGATATAATATAAGACTAATCCATGCAAGTCCTAGAGCTGTTACAGAAAGATCATATTTTTGGGACTTAGATGATGAATTTACTAGTAGAATTAAATTGATGTTTGAAAATACAGAATATTTAAATAATATAGGAAGTGATTTACCAGATATACTAATTTTTGGACATATTCATAAGCCTATTCTTTTAAGATTAAAGGATAAAACTTTAATTAATCCAGGAGCCGTTTCTAATACAAGCGATGTAATAACAAAAAATGGAAAACAATATACATATGGCTCATACTTAATCTTAGAAGGAAATTTGGGTAGTGATAAACTAGATAGAATTTCATATAAAATAGTAAAGTTTGTATATGATAATATACAGGAAGCTCAGAAAATAATTGAGACAGATATGCCTAACAAAGAAGAAGCATATACAGAAATAGCAACAGGTAAATATTTTGATAGAAAAATTTTAGAAAAGAAGAAAGGAAATAATTAACAATGGATAAAATAGCTATAATATCAGATGTTCACGGATGTTATATTGCCCTAAAAAATGTTTTGGATGATATAAAAGCAAGAGGTATAAAGCATATATTTATGATAGGTGATTTGGTAGCAAAAGGCTCACAACCAAAAGAGTGTATTGATTTAATAAGAGAAAATTGTGAAGTTGTAATAAAAGGAAATTGTGATGACATTATTGCAGAAAATGGTACAACTGAAGAACATTTTTGGAATAAAGAGAAAATAGGAATAGAAAGACAAAATTATTTAGCAAGTTTACCTATTTATCATGATTTTTATCTTAGTGGTTTAAAGATAAGATTGCTACATGCTGGACCTGAAACTATGTATGAAAGTATAAAAATATATGGTATTACAAATAGTATAAATGATGAGATTAATAATATGTTTAAAAATTCGGATTTTATAGATAAAAAAGACCTTGAGATTCCTGATGTTGTAATCTTTGGACATATTCATTCACCATTAATATATAGGGTAAATGATAAAACATTAGTAAATTCTGGAAGTGTTTCTAATTCATGTGATTTAATTAATAAAAATAATAAAACTGAGCTTATTAGTTCATATCT
>CANQVI010000065.1 GCA_947627255.1 uncultured Clostridia bacterium
CTTTCGGCGGCCGCTTTTATATAAAATATTCGGGAGTCTGGCAGTTCCCATCACTATCCATTAAGACAATACCGTCCCCACTTCACTAAATTAACATTATAAAGGGTGCAAAAATGATTGTCAAGCCTTTTTGTCCCCGGCAGACGCCGAAAAACGCCATTTTCGTGGTTTTTATTACATACAATGCAGGTTTTTGACACCTCTTAAGAAGAATGGCACGTTCATGGTCCCTTGCTTTCATTCGTGTTTTCGAGTATAATATGCATGGGCAGTTCCTGATGACGAGTCAGAGCCGAAGGACGTGAAAATTTTTGGATGAGAGATATCAGGGGGGGACGCAATAATGGAAAATCTGGATAAGCTTGTTCGGCAGCTTTGCACCTATTCGGATGAAACGCCGTGGCTTGAATTTAAATACAATAATTATGAACCGGAAATGATTGGCGAGGATATTAGTGCGCTTGCTAATGCCGCAACATTAGACGAAAAGAGCTGTGCATACTTTATTTGGGGTATTAAGGACGAAACACATGAGATTGTCGGCACAAATCACAACCTTCAAAATCTAAAGAAGGGAAATGAAGAACTGGAGAACTGGCTCCGTAGACTGCTGTCAAAAAATGCTGACTTTGAATATCATACGGTAGAAATGGATAGTGTAACTGTGGGGGTGATGATTATCCAATGTGCAATCAGTCAACCTGTTACATTTCAAAAAGTAGAGTACATTCGCGTAGGCAGTTACACGAAGCACTTGTTGGAGTATCCGGCTTTGCAGTCTAAGCTGTGGGGGCGGCTCCATAACCGCAATTTTGAGGAGCAGTCCGCCGCGCAAGATTTAGACCTGCCCACCGCCCTGCGTATGCTGGATTACAACGTCTATTTTGATTTAATGGAAATACCGCAGCCCACTTCTGCTGACAATATCGCTCATTATATGCTGGAGGAGGGCGTTCTGTCCCGACAGGATAACGGAATGTATGCAATTACCAACATGGGAGCAATTCTGTTTGCAAAGCGTCTTGCAGACTTTCCTAAACTGTCCAGAAAGGCCATTCGGGTAGTTCAATTTGAAGGAAACAATCGGCTGAACATGCTTAAAGAAGATATTGGTGGAAAGGGATATGCTGTCGGATTTGAGGGGCTCATCAAGTATATTGAGGCATTGATTCCAACCCAGGAGATCGTTACAGATGCCCTTAGAGAAAAGCGGTCTGCTTATCCTATGCTCGCTATCAGAGAAGCCGTCGCCAACGCCTTGATCCATCAGGATTTTTCCGTATCCGGAACAGGGCCAACTGTAGAACTCTTTAATAACCGGCTGGAAATTACAAACTCCGGTATTCCTTTGGTGGATATAAGACGCATAGTTGATAACCCTCCCAAATCACGGAACGAAAGACTTGCTTCTTTAATGCGACGGTTAAGAATGTGCGAGGAATTGGGAACGGGATGGGATAAAATCGTTATTTCCTGTGAACTTCAACAACTGCCCACGCCCCGTATTGAATTATACGAAGAAAGTACTAGAGTTACCATTTTTTCTGAAATTCCGTTTACCAGTATATCGTTAGAGGATAAGCTCTGGGCCTGCTATATGCACGCCTGTGTTTTGCATGTTCAGGGAGAACAGCTTACAAATGCTTCCCTTCGCGGCAGGTTTGGAGTACCGCAGTCTTCTTCAGGAAGTATATCACGACTAATAAAGGAAGCAGTAGAGGCAAATCTCATAAAACCGCTTGACCCCACAACGTCTAATAAGTATATGAAGTATGTCCCGTTTTGGGCGTAGTCTTATTTGCCGGTCATTTGCCGGTCATTTGCCAATGGAGATTTTTAGCCGAGGAAAATATGCAAAAACCGCTATATCTTGTGAAGGGAAAAGGAATAATGCCATATTCGGGGAAAGTCTTATTTGCCGGCCATTTGCCGGTAAGGCAACGATTCGTTACTGATATGGCAGAGGAGCGGTTGCCTGCTTAATCGAGATCGGTCTTCGCTGTAAAAGGACTTCCAGCAATCATGCCGGAAGTCCTTTTGCTCTCTTAGATATGTTTACTTTTGAATGCAAAAATATAGGTATCGAAAAGAATGACATTCCGTTCCCCTTGGCATAAAATGAATTTTACTATATCAATATCCAAGGAGGAATAAACATGAGCAGCAAGATCACGGCACTGTACTGCAGGTTATCCAGAGACGACGAACTGCAGGGCGAAAGCAACAGCATCATAAACCAGAAGGCCATTCTCAGTAAATACGCGCGGGAAAACAATTTTCTCAATCCACGGTTCTATGTGGACGACGGTTACAGCGGCACCAATTTCAACCGCCCTTCCTGGAACGAGCTGCTGGAGCACATCGAAAAAGAAGAGATTTCCACCCTGATCGTTAAAGATATGTCCAGGCTGGGCCGGGATTATCTGAAAGTCGGCTTCTTCACGGAAGTTCTTTTTGTGGAAAAAGGCGTCCGCTTTATCTCGATCAATAACGGCATTGACAGCTCGCGGCAGCAGGACAGCGATTTCACTCCCTTTCTTAATATCATCAACGAATGGTACGCCAAGGATACCAGCAAAAAGATACGCGCCGTCATGAAAGCCCGGGG
>CANQVI010000066.1 GCA_947627255.1 uncultured Clostridia bacterium
GCAGCGCTACAACTAAATGTGCGCATAATGGTTGCTACAATACCATAGCATCATCTGGAGACACTAATTGCTGTATAGTACATTCTAACAAATGCCTGAATTGTGGAAAGTATATAGACGAAGACGCACTCTTTTGTATGGACTGTCTTAGCGGTAATAATTCAACGAATAAGTCTGGACAATATTCAAGTGACAATGCCCCTTCGGGCGGATGTCAATATACATATCTTGATGGAACCATCTGTGGAAATAAAACAAATAATTGGTCCACTTTATGTGATAAACATTTCAAAGAATTGAATGATACATATAACAGCCTTGTAGGAAAATAAATTACCCAACTCAAATATTCGAGTATCAGGATTAGGGAAAGCTGAACAAAAGACAGACGACTTATGATACGTTGGAGCAATAGCTATAGCGCATTTCGTGGAGGCAACATGAGTGCAGAAATCACACAACAGCTTTTTATCCGCAGCTATTGGAATTACTATATTGAGTTAGAAGAACAGCTTATTTCTACAAAACGATTTGTCGATTTTGATAAGTCGAATAACAAGACATTTTCTGTTGAATACTTAAAACTTTTACAGGCAACTTGTAGCGAGATTGATGTTGTTGCAAAAATTATGGCGGAACATTTTGATCCTGCATTTAAATCACTCGATAATAAAAACATACAAAAATGGGGCCTTGTAATCCAAACAACTTTCTCGAACATTGAAAACATAACTGTTCGTTTTAACAATGATTACAGTATAGTTCCGTGGTGTGATTGGGCATATGAAAAGTATATAAATAAAAAAGGAAATATAGGTTACCGCTTGATTAGAGGGAAACAGACACCTGCATGGTGGACAGCATATAACAAAGTGAAGCATGAGAGGACGTCCGCTTATGGGAATAGCCAAACGAATTATGCGCGTGCAAATTTAGGAAATTTGATTTCTGCTATGGCTGCACTCTACATTTTAGAAACACTCTATTTGTCCAGATTAGGTAGAAATGGTGATCCAGTCATATGCGCAAAAAGCAAGTTGTTCAATTTGCCATCAGACGAGAGCAAATAGTCCTTTTGGAACAATGGGTACACATCTATACGGGGCAAGTCCCGTACTGTGTGTTCTGCGAGGCTGAACCGCCCTGACACATGAATGTCCGGGCGGTTTTCTGTCGCTACGCTCCGACAAGGGGCAGTTCCCCTTGCGCCGTTTCACGACTATTCCTGCAGACCTGCCGGGACGGTACATCCGCTTTCGTGTCCGTACCACCCAGACGGGTTTGGAAAAATCAATTCCATCAGTCAGAACGCTTACCGAAAAGGTCAGGCGTTCCTCTTGAAAGCACAAGGTTTTTAGATTTTGTAATTTTATTATTTTGCGACCACTCGCCAAATCCGGACAGTCTCTTTTTCTTGGCTGCACTATGAACAGGAAGTTGCAGTTTTATTTATGTTCTGCAAATTCATATGCCTGCTTTATCCGATCCAATAATTCCTGATCAAGATCGGATATGTCAGAAATAACGATATGTCATAATAAAATATATCTATTGCTGTGAGAGTAATTCCAGTAATGCAGGAATATCATTTTTCAGGGTATCATATATAATATTCAGGTCTACATTGCCATAGTCGTGGACAATGCGATTTCGAAGGCCATATAATGCGCTCCAAGGAATATTACTTTGTTGTTGTTTGTACTTATCGGTTAGTTTTCTAGCACTTTCTGAAAGTTGGATCATACGGAAAAGCATAGAATCCAGCAGGATCTCATTAACGCTTAGTTCTTCTTTATCGATATCTTTCATGTGCGTTACGATAAATTCCAGATCTATCAGAATCTTTTGAATGTAGTAATTGTCATTTTTGACGTTATCCATATATTTTTATCCCATCCTTAAGAATTTCCTGGGTTAGTTCCAGATTATTCTTTAGTTGGTTAATGTCAAGGACATCTACTCTTTTGTGGAGTGTACGTCGGAGTTTTTCGACTAGCTCGAAAAACTTTAATCCTTTTATATTCGCTGAAATAAGGAGATCTACGTCGCTTACTGGCGTTGCCTTCTCTTTCGCATAGGAACCAAAGAGATAGCAAAAATGAACTTCCTGATCTTCAAATATCACAGCACACTTCTTTTTTATTTCCTCTATGCTGAGTATGCCGTGGTCTTCATCGATTGGATTGAAGGCAGTTAGTTTTTCGACGATATAATTATATTTTAATGTTCCTGCTTTTGAGATATCGTTCTCGTATGACTTATAGGAGCGTATGGAAATACTGGCAAGATCGGCGGCTTGCTGCTGCGTTAATCCTTTTTCATTTCTGAGATTCTTCAAAGTCCCCATATTTGCACCTCCGCATTCAGTATAGTGCAAATTTTGCACTTTGTCAATTTTAAAAAGTGCAAAATTTGCACTATACGATATATGTAAGATGCAAATCACAGTATTGTTTTCCCGTTTACTCCGTAATGGCAGTTCCGGCCTTCCCCGCAAGTCCCAGAACCGCCTTCTCCGGCGATGTGATGACGGCGCGGCGGCCTT